>NZ_JBXSQI010000016.1:0-73691 GCF_057063565.1 Gilliamella sp. X-57
TCAGAAGTGAAACGCCGTAGTGCCGATGGTAGTGTGGGTATTACCCATGTGAGAGTAGGGGGCCGCCAGACTTTTAAATTTGAGAGAGAGCCCAGCAGTGATGCTGGGCTTTTTTGCTTTTAATTATTTTATTTATAAAGAAATAATTGAATTCTGTATTAAGGATCATTTATAGTTTATAGATAGAATTTTTAGAAAATCTTTGGTTAGTAGTAACATTTATATTAATTGATATGATAATAAACATTAAAAAGAATAAAAATTAATCAATTAAAGGGCATATTTATCCTATTTGTATTATTTTTTTATTTATTTATTACTGTATGTATGAAACAATTCAGTTATATAGGAATAAATTTTTTGAGGTAGTCAGTGATCGATAATGATGGCTACCGTCCAAATGTAGGAATAGTTATTTGTAACAGGTATGGTCAAGTACTTTGGGCTCGTCGTTATGGGCAAAATTCTTGGCAATTTCCTCAGGGCGGAATAAAACAAAGCGAAACGCCTGAGCAGGCAATGTTTCGTGAATTAAACGAAGAAGTTGGTTTATTATCAAAAGATGTGAAAATTTTATCCGTTACTAATGGTTGGTTGCGATATAAGTTACCAAAAAGGATGATCCGTTGGGAAAATCAACCAGTTTGTATCGGACAAAAGCAAAAGTGGTTCTTATTAGAATTAATATCTGATGCATCGGCAATTAATCTCAATATGTCTTCAACTCCTGAATTTGATGATTGGAAATGGGTCAGTTATTGGTATCCTATTCGCCAGGTTATTGCATTTAAGCGGGATGTCTATAGAAAGGCAATGAAAGAATTTTCTTTACCTGTGTTTGCTATACAGTCCGAAATAGTGGCGCCAATAACGAATCTTCCTAAAAAGAAACGATTTAATTTCTTTGCTCATAAACGAAAAAATAAAAAG
The DNA here is from genome assembly GCF_057063565.1 of Gilliamella sp. X-57. Classification (NCBI taxonomy): domain Bacteria; kingdom Pseudomonadati; phylum Pseudomonadota; class Gammaproteobacteria; order Orbales; family Orbaceae; genus Gilliamella; species Gilliamella sp. X-57. The sequence goes on from NZ_JBXSQI010000016.1 coordinate 931, forward strand.
CGTATTAAAAAATGAATCAATATTTACAATTTCCTAACTTCGATCCAATAGCTTTCTCCATTGGTCCTATATCGCTTCATTGGTATGGCGCAATGTATTTGTTTGGTGTGCTGGGCGCTCTTTATTTGGCTAAGCGTCGAGCAAATAAGCCAAATAGTCAATGGACCTCACAGCAGGTTGAAAATTTATTATTCTGGGGATTTCTAGGTCTTTTTATTGGAGGACGGTTAGGTTACGTTTTCTTCTATAACCTTAGTACTTTTATTAAAGATCCTGTAATTTTATTTAAAGTCTGGGAAGGTGGCATGTCTTTCCATGGTGGTTTAATTGGTGCTATTTGTGTTATTGCTATTTTTGCTAAAAAGACAAACAAAACCTTTCTACAAGTAGGTGATTTTGTTGCTCCTCTTGTACCGATTGGCTTGATGTTTGGGCGTTTTGGTAATTTTATTAATGGAGAACTTTGGGGAAGAGTTACTAATTCGTCTATTGGCATGTTATTTCCAACTTCATCACATGCCGATTTTATGTTTGTTCAGGCTCATCCTGAATGGTTTTCACTTTACGCTCAATTAAATGGCATTTTACCAAGGCATCCATCACAACTTTATGAAATGATGTTTGAAGGTATTGTACTATTTATTATCTTAAATATTTTTATCCGAAAGCCAAGGCCGATGGGGGCAGTTTCTGGAGTATTTTTACTTTGTTATGGTTTATTTAGATTTGTTATAGAATTCTTTCGACAACCAGATGAACAACTCGGTTTATTTTTAAATATTATCAGTATGGGACAAATTTTATGTCTACCAATGATTATTGGGGGAATTTTGATACTGTTATATACATATAGATTGCATAAGAAGGCAAAAACAAGATGAAACAATATTTAGCATTAATGCAAAAAATTTTAGCTGAAGGCACTCCTAAGTCAGATCGAACGGGTACTGGTACACTATCTGTTTTTGGGCATCAAATGCGCTTTAATTTGCAAGATGGTTTTCCTCTTGTTACAACTAAAAAATGTCATTTACGTTCAATTATTCATGAATTGCTTTGGTTTTTGAAGGGTGATACGAATATTAAGTATTTACAAGATAATAAGGTTACTATTTGGGATGAGTGGGCTGATGAAGATGGTGAGCTTGGTCCTGTTTATGGAAAACAGTGGCGAGCATGGGAGGCTTCTGATGGTCGTCAAATAGATCAGATTTCGCAATTAATTGAGCAAATTAAAAATGATCCTAATTCTAGACGTATGATTGTTTCTGCTTGGAATGTTGGAGAATTAGATCAAATGGCATTAGCACCATGCCATGCTCTTTTCCAATTTTATGTTGCAAATGGCAAACTTTCTTGCCAACTTTATCAACGTTCTTGTGATGTATTTTTAGGACTACCATTTAATATTGCCAGTTATTCGTTGTTACTTCACATGATTGCACAGCAATGTGAATTACAAGTAGGTGAATTCGTGTGGACTGGTGGAGATACACATATTTATTCCAATCATATGGAACAAACCCATTTACAATTAAGCCGTGAACCAAGAGCATTACCCAAGTTAGTAATTAAACGTAAACCTTCAACAATTTTTGATTATGTATTTGAAGATTTTGAAATTGTTGGTTATGATCCGCATCCTGCAATCAAAGCCCCTGTTGCGGTTTGATCTTTTGTGAAAAACTTTCAGGAAAATATGTGTTTTAGTATAAAACAAGGAAGTTCTAAGAACCGATCATAATGAGTAATTCTCATTATTCACTATGATCTGCTATTTTAAATATAAATCGATTCTAACTTTTGTTACTGAATGATGATATAAAGTTGTTAGTTAACCCTGTTGATTTTTCTGCCCCTAAAATCAGGATATAGTATATAATAATCAACTTTATTATTAACAATAACTTGATCTTAATATGAGTCAAAATCAAGAAATTCGTCCTATCTTTACTAAATGCTTACTGCACCCTCGTTATTGGTTAACATGGTTTGGTATCGGTATTTTGTATTTAATTCTACTGTTGCCATACCCAATTATTTATCAATTGGGGAAAGGATTGGGTTTACTTTCAATGAAATTAATTGGCAAACGCAAAGAAACGGCGAGCCAAAACCTTAAACTTTGTTTTCCTGAAAAAACACAACAAGAACGTGACCAGATGTTACGTGAAAATTTTATCTCGACCGGTTTGGCCATTTTTGAGACAGGTATGGCTTGGTTTTGGTCAGATAAACGGCTTGCCAAGCGCGTTTCTATTGTTGGCGACTGCCATATTAAAAAGGTACAACAATCAGGTCAAGGCGTTCTGCTCATAGGTATTCATTTTTTAACATTAGAGTTAGGTGCACGTATTTTAGGAATGAGCCATCCAGGTGTGGGTGTTTATCGACCAAATGATAATCCCGTAATGGATTATGTTCAGCTTAAAGGTCGACTTAAGTCAAACAAATATATGTTAGACCGTCATAATACAAAGGGTATGATCCGAGCACTAAAAAATGGTGAATTGCTTTGGTATGCACCGGATCATGATTATGGCCCTAAAAATAGTGTATTTGCACCTCTATTTTCAGTAGAAAAAGCCGCAACAACCGTTGGTACACGCATATTAGTTAAATTAGGTCAGCCTGCTATTATCCCATTTACACCTAAGCGTGAAAAAAATGGACATTACACAGTTTATGTGACTTCCGAGCTTAAAGGCTATCCAATAGATGATGATGTACATGCTGCTACTTTTATGAACAAAGCTATTGAACAAGAAATTTTAAAAGCACCTGAACAATATATGTGGTTACATCGACGATTTAAAACTCGGCCAAAAGGGGAAGCACCTTTATATACCGATAATGTTCAATCTGATTGATGTGATTGTTTCTTATTATGGTGGTTTAATAAATTTAATATACAATTATGCAAAAATTAAATAAGATCGTTTTATATTGTCGTTGTGGGTTTGAAAAAGAATGTGCTGCTGAAATCACAGATAGAGCCGTGCAAAGAGAAATATATGGTTTTGCTAAAGTTAAAGAAAACAGTGGTCATGTTGTTTTTGAATGCTATCAAGATGGAGATGCACAATTATTAATAAAAGATTTGGCTTTTCGTACATTAATTTTTGCCAGACAAATGTTTGTATCGGGTGATTTATTAACAGATTTGCCGAATAATGATCGTATCTCTCCCATTATTGATGCATTATCTGGCACTATAGATAAAGCTGGGGATCTGCGTGTAGAGGTCGCTGATACTAATGATGGCAAGGCACTTTCCAGTTTTTGTCGTAAATTTACAGTTCCTCTTCGTCAGGCATTACGAACTAAACGTATTTTATTAAAAGTTGCAAATCCATCAAAACCCGTTATTCACTTATTTTTTATCAATAGTAATAGTTGTTATGTCGGTTATTCGCTGAGTCAAAATAATTCACCTTTTTATATGGGGATTCCAAGGCTAAAATTTCCAACCGATGCACCAAGCCGTTCTACGTTAAAATTAGAAGAAGCCTTTCATATTTTTATTCCTTATGAAGAATGGGATGAACGATTAAAAGGTGGTTTGAATGCGGTTGACTTGGGCGCTTGTCCTGGAGGTTGGACTTATCAGCTAGTAAAAAGAAGCATGATGGTTTATGCCATTGATAATGGACCGATGAATGAGAAACTGATGGAAACAGGACAAGTTAAACATTATCGTGAAGATGGCTTCAAATTTGCACCTAAAAAGAATAATATTTACTGGTTGGTTTGTGATATGGTTGAAAAACCGGCTAAAGTAACAGATTTAATAGCCAAGTGGCTAATTAATGGTTGGTGTAGAGAGACTATTTTTAATCTGAAATTACCAATGAAAAAACGTTATGAAGAAGTAAAACAAAGTTTACAATTACTAAACGACGAATTAAATAATAAAAAAATTAATGTACAAATTCAGGCTAAACAGCTTTATCATGATCGAGAAGAAGTGACCGTTCATGTGCAACGAATTTGGGGATAATAACTTACAAGAGAATGGCTATGAATTTAAAACACTCCTTTTATGCTATGTTAATAATGCCGATATTTGCATTTTTGGTAGGATGTACTTTTGAAACGTCAAAGGAATCACTTAACTTTGATAATAAACAAAATTCTAATTATTATCTATTACAAGCAGATAATAGTTCTGGTTCAATTAAAGTTAATTGGCAATTATTAGCTGTTCGCGCTTTAATAAAAGAAAATAAATTTTCGCAAGCAAATGCGTTATTATCAAGTTTACCTCTTAATCTCAATAGTGAACAGCAAAAAGAAAAATTATTGTCAGAAGGTGAAATTGCGGTAAAAAAAAGACAATCATTTGACCTTAATAAATTTGCTATTTCAGATTTGAATAACTCACAGCTATATCGTTATTATACGATTAAATTAGGTTTGGATATAAATAGTAAAGATATTAATGCTCAAGCTCATGATTATCTTCAATTAGAAAAATATGTGACAGAAGCCGAAAAAAGGCAATTATTAAATAATACATGGAATTTTTTCCGTAAGTTAAAATCTGATAAAATCAGTAAAGTTTTAGTTGGTGAAAATGAAGCAATATTACAAGGCTGGGTTGACTTAGCTTATACTTATCAAAATAATAGCAAAGCAATTGTTTCGCAAGATGATGATACTCCAGACACAATTGCAGCAAAATCTGAAAATCAAAAACAGTTATTAAAAAAAGCTGTCAACAACTGGGCTACACAATATCCAGATCACCCAGCTAAAGAGATTATTTCGATATTGACCGGTGAACAAACACTTTCTGCTGATGCTAATGCAAAAAAGGTTGCTTTATTGTTACCATTAAATGGTTCTTCACATATATTTGGTGAAACTATTCGTCAAGGCTACATCAGTGCCTCAAAGTTTTTTCCACAAGAACCGCAACAAAATGTGATTGTACTTGATACAACTAGTGCACCTATGGATACTTTAATCCAGCGAGCACAGGAACAGAATGTGGAATTAATTGTAGGACCTTTATTAAAAAATGAAGTTACTAGAATAAAAGAACTAGCACCCGCTATTCCTGTGTTAGCCTTGAACAAAGTTGATAATACGACCACTTCAGCTAATAAAATGTGTTTTTTTGCGTTATCGCCTGAAGATGAAGCAAAAGATGCAGCAGACCATATTTATTCTCAAAATAAAGTTAAACCATTATTATTAGTACCCCAAAGTGATTTGGGGCGACGTGTTGCACAAAGTTTTGCTACACAGTGGTCACAATTGTCGGCAAATGCTTCACAGGCTTACGTGCAATATTTTGGCAATACTACAACACTAAGTGCCAACATGAATCATAATATAGGTATTAACCTTGCAGGTAGTCCTATCTCGATTGATGAGACACCAACAGAGGGAATGTCATCCGCTGGCTTTGATGCTATTTATGTTTATTCTTCATATGATGAATTGACATTGATAAAACCCATGCTTGATATGGGAGCGAATAAGACAATTGGTAATTCATCTGCTGTCATGCTTTATTCAAGTTCAAAAAGTCATGTAGCTAACGCCTCTAATGATTTTAATTATGATATGAATAAAACTGAATATGCAGAAATTCCTATGGTTATGAATCAAAAGGATAATACAAATATACCAAGCAATGTTCAGAAAGATTATTCATTAATGCGTCTATATGCAATGGGCGTTGATGCATGGAGACTTGCAAATCGTTTTAATCAGCTTAATTCCTATCAACTTAATTTTTTAGATGGTATGACAGGTAAACTATCCACAAGCGATCAATGTGAAGTAACTCGCTCACTCTCTTGGCAGCAATATATTTATGGCGATGCTAAATCAGATTCAAAGAGCCAGTAAAAAACAAATTGGTGAGTGTTATGAAAATATTGCTCGCCAATATCTACTTAAGCAGGGGCTTATACTTCTTGCTCATAATATCCAATTTCGCTTTGGTGAACTCGATTTAATTATGTTAGACAATAAATGTCTTGTTTTTATTGAAGTACGTTATCGAAAAAATGCAAATTTTGGTGATGCTGAAATGACCGTGACATTAAATAAACAAAATAAAATCAAACAGGCGGCTCAACTATGGATGATAGAGCAAAATTTAAATATTGAGGACACAGAGTTTAGATTTGATGTTTTTGCTATTACTGGTAAAAGCAAAAAGTGGATTATTAATGCATTTTAATTTTAGGTGAAAAAGCGTGCAAGATTTAATTAAAAATTATTTTACTGAAAGTATTCAAACTCAAATTGTTATGGCTGAATCGCTTGGTTATTCTATTGAAAAGGCAGCAAATATTATTGTTGAGAGTTTACTTAACGGCAACAAGATTATGAGTTGTGGTAATGGTTCATCCGCTGCTAATGTACAAAGTTTTACTTCACGTTTAATTACCAGTATTAATATCGAAAGACCAAGTATTCCAGCAATAGCTTTAGTCTCAGACAATGTTTTATTAAGTGCTATAGCTAATCATGAGGAAATTTATGCCCGCCAAATTCAAGCATTAGGTCAGCAAAGTGATGTTTTAATCATAGCAACTTGCCAAGGCAATAGTCGAGCCATCATTCGCGCGGTTCAAGAAGCGGTAATTAAGGATATGAAAATCGTTGCATTAACCGCTTTTGATGGCGGTGAAGTTATTGGTTTACTTGGGCAAAATGATATTGAAATAAGGGTTCCATCTTATAAAAAAGTGATGGCTTACGAAATGCATGCCATGATTTTAAATTGCTTATGTCAATTAATTGAAAATACGTTGTTTATTCATAGCGAATAAGTTGAAATAAAAATAGTTTAGTTCTGCATTCATAGTGATTTTATGCTATAATTATCAACTATTTTGAAGACTTAAATTAATAAGAGAACATGGTGTTATGACCGAATTAGCCAAAGAAATAACTCCCGTTAATATTGAAGATGAATTAAAATCCTCTTATCTTGATTATGCAATGTCTGTTATTGTTGGGCGTGCTTTACCTGATGTGCGTGATGGGTTAAAACCTGTTCACAGACGTGTTTTATTTGCTATGCATGAAGCGGGATATGATTGGAATAAACCTTATCGAAAATCTGCTCGTGTTGTTGGGGATGTTATCGGTAAATACCACCCACATGGTGATTCTGCTGTTTATGACACAATTGTGCGTATGGCTCAACCATTTTCATTGCGCTATATGTTGGTTGATGGTCAAGGAAATTTTGGTTCTGTTGATGGTGATTCAGCTGCAGCAATGCGTTATACCGAAATTCGGATGCAAAAATTTGCTGGAGCGTTATTGACTGATCTTGATAAGGAAACAGTTGATTTTTCACCTAACTATGATGGATCAGAAATGATCCCCGATGTATTACCGACTCGTATTCCAAATTTATTAATTAATGGCTCTTCAGGGATTGCGGTTGGTATGGCAACGAATATCCCACCTCATAATCTTGCTGAAGTGATTAATGGCTGTCTTGCTTTTATTGAAGATGAAAATATTTCAATTGATGGTTTAATGGAACATATCCATGGTCCAGACTTCCCGACCGCAGCACTCATTAATGGGCGTAAAGGTATTGAAAATGCTTATCGTACTGGTCGTGGTATTATTTATATTCGTTCTAAAGCCACAATAGAAGTTGATGACCATTCCGGACGAGAAACTATCATTGTTAACGAAATTCCATATCAAGTTAATAAGAAAAAATTAATCGAGAAGATTGCAGAATTAGTCAAAGATAAGAAAGTAGAAGGGATTTCGGCATTACGCGATGAGTCAGATAAAGATGGTATGCGTATTGTTATCGAAATCAAACGAGATGCTGTCGGTGAAGTTGTATTAAATAACCTTTTCTCATTGACGCAATTACAAGTTTCATTTGGCATCAATATGGTGGCGTTACATAAAGGCCAACCGAAACTATTAAACTTACGTGAAATGATTGAAGCCTTTGTACTTCATCGCCGTGAAGTAGTCACTCGCCGAACCATATATGAATTACGTAAAGCACGTGAACGTGCTCATGTATTAGAAGGTTTGGCGATAGCGCTTGCTAATATCGATCCAGTTATAGAATTAATTCGTTCTGCATCAACGCCTAGTGAAGCTAAAACAAAATTATTAGCGCAAGCTTGGCAGCTAGGTCATGTTGCAGCTATGCTAGAAAAATCTGGTAATGATGCGGCTCGTCCAGAAGATTTAGCGCCAGAATTTGGCATTCGTGAGGGGCACTATTATTTATCTGAAGCTCAAGCTCAAGCCATTTTAGATCTTCGCTTACATCGACTGACAGGACTTGAGCACGAAAAAATTCTTGATGAATATAAAGAATTACTTGTGCAAATTGGTGAATTATTACATATCTTGGCTAGTTCAGAAAGATTAATGGAGGTGATTCGTGAAGAGCTTGAAGCTGTTCGAGATCAGTTCCAAGATGTGAGAAAAACTGAAATTACTGCAAGTAGTGCAGATATTAATATTGAAGACCTTATTGCGCAAGAAGATGTCGTTGTCACACTTTCTCATCAAGGCTATGTAAAATATCAACCGCTTTCTGATTATGAAGCTCAACGTCGTGGTGGTAAAGGTAAATCTGCAACTAAAATTAAAGAAGAAGACTTTGTCGAAAAATTATTGGTAGCAAATACCCATGATACGATTCTTTGCTTTTCAAGTCGTGGTCGTTTATATTGGATGAAAGTCTATCAGTTACCTGAAGCCAGCCGTGGATCACGTGGGCGTCCAATTATCAATTTATTACCGCTTGAGGCGGGTGAGCGTATTACTGCGATTCTACCTGTTCGAGAATTTGATGATGAACATTGCGTATTTATGGCAACAGCGCAAGGTACCGTTAAGAAAACGTCTTTAATTGAATTCAGCCGACCTCGTAGTGGCGGTATTATTGCGATTAATCTACGTGATGATGATGAATTAATCGGTGTGGATTTAACTAACAACGACCATTTAGCTGCTACTGATGATGAAGATCTGAATGATGATGCCACTATTGATGAAGGTGAAGATGAGGATAATGAAGTCGCCGAGAGCTCTAATACAGAGGATATTATGCTGTTTTCTGCCAATGGTAAAGTTGTTCGATTCCCAGCTAATAAAGTTCGCTGTATGGGGCGAACTGCCGCAGGTGTTCGAGGTATAAAACTTGATAGTGATGATAAAGTGGTTTCATTAATTGTACCTCGAGGTAATGGTGCAATTCTAACTGCAACTCAAAATGGTTATGGTAAACGTACACAACAAGAGCTATACCCGACAAAATCAAGGGCAACGAAAGGCGTTATATCTATTAAGGTTAGTGAGCGAAATGGCTCAGTTGTTGGCGCTGTACAAGTTGATGAGACTGATCAAATTATGTTAATTACGGATGCGGGTACATTAGTTCGTACTCGTGTTTCAGAAGTGAGTGTTGTTGGTCGAAATACTCAAGGTGTTATGCTTATTCGAACTGCCGAAAGCGAAAAAGTTGTGGGATTACAGCGAATTGCCGAAACAGAAGATGAAGATGGTGAATCTGAATTATTGTCACTAAGTGAAGAACGGAGTGATTCAGAACATGAATCTGAAGAATAATTTTTAATTATTTAAAAGGATTAGTTAAGTATAGCTAATCCTTTTTTATTTAGAATAATCTCGAAAAGGAATAGTATTTGATGTCATTTTCTATAAAAAAAATCTTAACAAATCTTGCATGGCAAATTTTGATAGCTTTGATGTTAGGGGTTGCAGTAGGCGCTTATTTATTTGAACTTTCAGTTCCAAGTCATCCATTACATTCATATTACCAATTTTCAATAGTGAATATATTTCAACCTGCAGGCGATATCTTTATTCGATTAATTAAAATGATTGTGCTGCCAATTATACTGAGCACATTAACGCTAGGTATTGCAGGTATTGGTGGTTCTAAACGATTAGGGACATTAGGTTTTAAAACAATTCTCTATTTTGAAATTATTACAACGATTGCTATTTTATTAGGTCTTTTTTGGGGTAATATTTTTGCACCAGGCGCAGGGATTGATTCCTCCACACTAGCAACGGCAGATATTAGTAAGTATACCCAAGCCGCTGAAGAATTAAGTGGCAAGCCTCATGGTTTAATTGTCATGATTCTTGATATGATTCCTGCCAATATCTTTAAAGCTATGACTGATGGTGCTGTTTTACCTGTCATTTTCTTCTGTGTCTTTTTTGGTTTAGGCTTAATGTCTTTACCAGATAAACAACGCGAACCATTTGTATTCTTCTTAAAAGTAGTGTCTGACACTATGTTTAAAGTCACTAATATGATCATGCGTTATGCGCCTGTGGGGGTATTTGCACTAATTACTGTAACGGTGGCCAAATATGGATTTGCATCTCTACTTCCTTTACTTAAATTAATTTTAACCGTCTATTCAGCAATGATTGTTTTTACATTAGTGGTCTTAGGACTTGTTTGTAAACTTTGCCAATTTAATATTTTTACATTATTGAAAATATTAAAAGAAGAATTGGTTATTGCATTTTCGACCGCAAGTTCAGAAACAGCATTACCTAAAATCATTGAAAAGATGGAAGCTTATGGTGCTCCAAAATCGATAACGAGCTTTGTTATTCCGACAGGTTATTCATTTAATCTTGATGGTTCAACACTTTATCAAAGTATTACGGTAATCTTTTTAGCACAGTTATTCCAGATAGATTTAACTATTTTAGATCAGATTATTATTGTCATCACTTTGATGATAGCATCAAAAGGGATTGCTGGTGTACCAGGCGCTTCAATTCTTGTTTTATCTGCAACGCTTGGTAGTGTAGGTATTCCTCTTGAAGGGATTGGTTATATTATGGGAGTTGAACGTATTTTAGATATGGGCAGAACGGTCGTTAATGTGGTAGGTAATGCATTAGCAGCGATTGTTATTGCACGTTGGGAACATGCTTTTGACGATAAAAAAGCAAGAGCTTATGAACAGCAATATTTGAAATAAAACTACTGCTGTCTTTTAGCAAGCTTCAGGTTAAAAACTGGAGCTTTTTTATTGCTTAGTGCACTCACTAGAGCGATATCAATTAACAAAATATGCGGGTATGTTGTGTGTTAAAAAGGTATAAAAAACCCAGCATAAGCTGGGTTTTTTATTAATTTGTCTAAAACTATTTAATTTTAGCTTCTTTATAAATAACATGCTGACGAACAACAGGATCGTATTTTTTGATCTCCATTTTTTCAGGCATAGTTCTCTTATTTTTGCTAGTGGTATAAAAATGACCTGTACCAGCAGAAGAAACTAATCTAATTTTTTCGCGCACACCTTTTGCCATGATATTGTTTCCTTATTAGTACTTTTCACCACGGGCACGAAGTTCAGCTAAAACCGCATCAATACCCTTTTTATCGATAGTACGCATACCTTTAGCAGATACACGCAATTTTACAAAACGTTTTTCACTCTCAATCCAGAAACGGTGAGTTTGAAGATTTGGTAGAAAACGACGTTTAGTAGCATTCATCGCATGAGAACGATTATTTCCTACTAAAGGACCTTTTCCTGTTACTTGGCATACTCGTGACATGTCAATAATTCTCCGAAATTTCAATGCTTAAGCCTTGGGCGTAATATGTTAATGGAATTAACCTCGTCAGGCTTTTAGTTTGCTGCAGTTCTATCTGAGAAGCAGTCTAACCTCTCACACTACACCCATAATAATGAGGTAGCGAAGTATACGCTGTTATACGCAATTTCTCAAGCATTATCTTATTTTGGTGTAAAAATAGGCGAATTACCTAAATGAATATTAACGAATAGATAACCATTATTGCTATAAAACTATTATTCTATAGTTAGGGTTATCTTAGTTAAATACAAAAACTGTTTAATTTTATAATAAATATGTTTTAATACTATTGATTATAGATTTTATCTATTAGGTCTAATTTTCTAACTTTCAAGGAGATTGTATGAACCCGTTCACGCCATATAGTATATACGGTATTATCGGTTATCCTTTAGGACATAGTATGAGCCCCCTTATTCATACTACATCATTTCAGGATTACGGTATTCCCTCAGTTTTAGTTCCTTTTGCTACGCCACCAGAAGATATTTCAACCTTATTCAAATCTGTAAGATTATTAAACATTCGAGGATTGTGTGTCACAATTCCGCATAAGCAAACGATTATTCCCTATTTAGATAAAGTGACTGAGCATGTAAAAAAAGCCGGTGCTGCTAATTTAGTTTATTGGGAGGGTGATAAGCTTTGTGGTGACAACACCGATATTGTTGGTTTTATGCAACCTCTTGAACAGAAGAAATTACCAGCTGAATATAAAAAAGTTTTATTACTAGGAGCTGGCGGTGCGGCACGCGCTGCGGTTGTCGGATTGCAGGATCTTGGTTATACCGATATTACCGTGACCGACATAGCGAGTGACTTACCCAAAGCATTAGCTAAAGAATTTAATCTTAAAATAGTTGCTTGGGAAGAACGTAGTCAAGTTGAAGCGCAAATTATTATTAACTCTACCCCCTTGGGTATGCAAGGCAAGTTTGAAGATCAGACACCTTATGAACAAGCTTGGTTTAAAGGGAAAGGATTAGCTTATGATATTGTTTATACACCATATAATACACGATTTAGACAAGAGGCTGAAAAAGCTGGCTGGGAATCTATTTCAGGGCGTGAAATGTTTATAGGGCAAGCAAATGCACAATTTAAAATTTGGACAGGAAAAGATCTTTCCGATAGGGCAAAACAAGCTGTAATAGATACTTTAGCTGAAAAATAAAAATTGAAAATAGAACATACATTTCATTAAAGTGAATGAGATGTATGTTAAATAAAATTAGATAGTTACTTTTAAAATAAGTCATATTATTAAAAGGAGTATTTATGACAAACTTAGAATTGCAAGCTTATCGTCGTTTTCTGATGCTAAAAGTATCAGAAGCTAGCCAATATATTGGTAAAACGGATGCTAAAACATGGCATGATTGGGAGAGCGGTACTATACCCGTGCCTGAGTTTGTTGAAATAACAATGCAAAAGCTGAAAAAGCTTCGCAATGATAAAATTAATATTATTATCAATAGTATCAATGATCGTGTTGGCAGTAATACAATACGCTACTTTATGACGTATGAAGAATTTAAAAAAGTGAATTCTGATCTAGACGTGGTGCAATGGCGGTTACATCAATCAATCGCCACAGAGCTTTATTTTCGTGGTTTAGAAAAACTATGTTAATTGACTTTATCAAGATGACTTTTGGAGCCTAAAAGGCTTTTTTATAACCTTAGTAAATAATTATTTACAAAAAATCTTATCGGAATTTAATTTAATTATTTAAAAGATAAAAATTTTTTATTATTTCTATAATATGTAAAAAATATATTGCAAAAATAAGAGTGAATCACTAGCATGGTTAATATATTCTGTAAATCTGAAAAAAATAGAACCCGATATGAATAAAACAATTTTTTTAGTTGGTGCAAGGGCAGCAGGTAAAACAACAATGGGAAAAATGTTAGCAAATAAGCTATCGTTTTCTTTTATTGATACCGATAGCCATTTGTTTGAAACTACTCAAAAAACAGTGGCTGAAATTGTTGAACAAGAAGGTTGGGAAGGATTTAGAGCAAGAGAAAGCCAAGTGCTTGTTGATACAACTAAACCCAATCGTGTCATTGCCACTGGTGGAGGCATGGTATTAGCTGAGCATAACCGCGATTTTATGAAACAAAATGGCACGGTTATCTTTTTATCTGCGTCAGCGGCAACGCTAGCTGCTCGTTTAATGAAAGATCCGAATGTTGCTCAAAGACCCTCGTTAACGGGCTTATCTATTGCTGATGAAATAGATAAGGTATTAGCTGAAAGACTACCTTTATATCATGATGCTGCTCACTATGTGGTGAATGTTGATCAAGATGAAAGCTTGATCCTAGCTAAAATGCTTGAAATGCTGAATTTAAGTTTTTTATCAGATACCACTTAAAAAGTGGTATTTTTATTGGTATAGACAACAATAAAATTTAATAAAAATTCTATATAATTTTAATTTTCTGTCAGATTTTTACTATTTTTTAGGAATAAAAAAAGATAAAAGCCAAGTAACAAATCTAAACTTACTTTTTCCGCTTAATATTGATACATATATATTGAATAGAACTAAAGTGTTATGTTTTACATATGGAGTATGACAAATGGAAAATCGAAAGGTCAATTCTTATGGAATTGTTGGATCTATTTATGCCAACTATATTATTCAAAGTATTGCGCTAATTGTGATTATGCAATTTTCTCAAGCGCTTTCAAAGCAACTAAATACTGATATAGTTGGGCTTGGTTATGTTGCATCAGGCATAGGAATTGGCAAAATCTTTTTAATGTTCGTTGGTGGGGTGCTATCAGATAAATTTGGTAGAAAGTTATTTATTTATCTAGGTATGATTTGTTACGCCATTTTTTTTATAGGGATAATTTTTTGTACCAACATTCATATAGCTTTTTGTTTAGCGATTGCCGTGGGAGCGGGTAATTCTTTTTTAGATACAGGTTCTATGCCTGCCTTAACTGAATGCTTTCCTGGATCTGCGAGCTCTGCGAGTGTCCTTATAAAAGCTTTTATTTCCATCGGAACGCTAGTTCTACCTTTTATTGTTACTTTTTTTGATACCAACAAAATATGGTATGGTTGGGCGTTTCTCGGTTTTACTGCTTATTTAATCATTAACAGTTTATTATTATTACCTCAACAATTCCCACATAAAGATACGACAATTAAAGGTTGTGAAGGTTCAGTAAACTATTTTACAGGTAATCCTCGATTTGAATTTGAAGGTATTTTACTGATTATCATGGGATTTACTACAACAGCAACATTTGTCATTATTTTACAATGGTTGCCAACTATCGCTATTAAAGGTGTTAATATGAGCTATATCGATGCAAAACAACTGATCAGCTATTATAGTACCGCATCCATTATTTCGGTATTTGTTACAGCATTTGTGGTTAAACGTTTCTTAAAACCAATATTTTGTATTATTATTCTGCCTGCTTTGTCTGCCTTAGTATTAATTGTGTTTTATTTCAATATTTCACCCGTCATGTGTGTCATTGCCGCAATTGGCGTAGGATTAACTGCTGCAGGTGGCGTGTTACAGTTGACTTTGGTTGTAATGCAACAACTGTTCCCAACTCGTAAAGGTCTTGCAGTTGGTTGTATGTATACATTTAGTGGACTATCGTTTGTTGTCATTCCGCGAATAGTGCCCAAATTGGCGATGCTTAACGTCAGTTACGCTATTTTAATTGATATTTTTATTGCGGCATCAAGTGTTGTACTTGGTTCAATTGTTTTTTATCGTTTTAAAAAAGTGATTGATTTAACAAAAATATAGATCATAACTTTAATAATTTTCAAAAAAATTAATTGATAAGGAAAGAAAAATATATAGGCAAGTTAGTTTGTCTATATATGTAAGCATCTCACCATCGTTAGTACAAAAACCACATCGCAAATTACGTTGCGTGTTTTAGTTTTATATCCAATTGGGGACCATATTATTTATATGCTTAGTGGGGCTTGCCGTGCTATAAATCGTCAACGATTCTTCGGTTTCCATTCTTGCTTACTCGTGGTTGTTAAAAAGATATAAATATACTACTTTATTTTGGTACGATTAAATTGTTCAGTATACTCTATTGATAAAGGGGCTGGGAAGAATGGAATCTATGATTACATTGGATAATTTTATCCATTTTGCAAAAAATGTCTCGGTGAGATCTGATTCGTTATTCACACATAATCTTAATGAAGCCCCTTATTATTCAGTGAGCTTATTAAGATAGTAAATAATTTGCATGAAATATTAGTGCTGTTTACTGAATTTGAGCTATGATTGTCATGGATAGATAAAAAAAATTAACGTTTTATCAAAGACAAGAGATAGAGCGATGATATCATAAAGAAAAAATAACCGTCACAGATTCCCACAAAGCAATTTTTGATAACGCTTTATGAGCTTTAGTGGATTATTTTTATAATAAAATGAAAACACAGAGGTATTTTCTGCGCATTATGCACTCTTTTCGTCTATAGCATGAGTTGACGGTTGAGCGTGATGAGCATTGTTAATTTGAATTGAGATATTATTTGGTGACTGCTGATTATATTTACTTTTATAGATGCAATTAGCATAATCAACCATACCGCTAGTTAGAAAAATGTCTAGAATCCATCCAATACCGAACAAACCTAAAGTAAATAACCAAATAAAACCTGAAATCCATTTACCGCAGTACATTCGATGGATTCCCCAAAAACCGAAAATATCATTTCTCGAAATAAAATAAAACTAATTTTTATACTCAAACATCTAGTTACCTGAAACTTTTTGACAAAAATTTCAAAATCACACTAGCCCCAAAAAACTCTAAAACATCTAAACTAAAAAACAGAAACTATCATATAAATGCTTTATTTTTTAAAGTTACAAAATAAAATAAATAATATCAATTACATAGATGAAGTGTTTTTAATAAAAATAACAACTATTATGGAATACCTATATAATAATACAATAAATAAACCCGCTGATTTAAAGCGGGTTTATTTTTTAATTTAAAATAATAGTTAAACTTCTAAGTAATCTAAGATTCCTTCTGCCGCTTTGCGCCCTTCACTAATCGCCGTTACCACTAAATCTGATCCCCGAACAGCATCGCCACCGGCAAAGATTTTAGCATTACTAGTTTGGTAGCCATTAGCTTCTGGAGCAATGATTCGACCTTGCGCATCAAAATCAACACCTTGTTCTTCCAACCAAGGCATAGCATGTGGTTTAAACCCAAATGCCATCACGACAGCATCGGCAGGTAGGACAAATTCTGAACCTTCAATCATGACTGGTGAACGTCGACCTTTTGCATCGGGTTTTCCAAGCTCTGTACAGGCCATTTTTACGCCTGTCACTTGCCCAGTGCTGTTAATTTCAATGCTTAGTGGCTGTACATTAAATTGAAACTGTGCGCCTTCTTCTTTGGCATTTTTTACTTCTCGCTTTGAGCCTGGCATATTGGCTTCGTCCCGGCGATAAGCACAAGTGACTTCGGTAGCGCCTTGACGAATCGAGGTTCGTACACAGTCCATTGCAGTATCACCACCACCAAGCACAACCACACGTTTATTTTTCATGTCAATGTAAGGTGTATCTTGGGTTTGTTGATGTTGCATGAGGTGCTTGGTATTGGCAATTAAAAATGGCAGTGCATCGTAAACACCATTAGCATCTTCGTTCTCAAGCCCTGCTCGCATTGATTGATAAGTACCTGCACCAACAAATACGGCATCAAATTCATTGATTATGTCAGCTAATTGAACGGTTTTGCCTACTTCAGTATTTAGCCTGAATTCAATACCCATTTCGGTAAAAATGCGACGTCGGTTAATGAGTACTTCTTTGTCCAATTTGAAAGCGGGGATACCAAATGTCAGTAATCCGCCAATTTCAGGGTGGCGATCAAACACCACAGGTGTTACACCATTGCGCACTAAGACATCAGCACATGCAAGGCCTGCTGGGCCTGCACCAATAATAGCGACTTTTAACCCTGTTTGTTCGACATTCGATAGGTTGGGTTTCCACCCCATTTTAAAGGCTTCATCAGTAATATAACGTTCAATATTTCCAATGGTAACCGCACCAAATTCGGCATTTAAAGTGCAAGAGCCTTCACAAAGACGATCTTGTGGACAGACTCGACCACAAACTTCGGGCAGGCTGTTGGTTTGGTGCGAGAGTTCTACCGCTTCTATAATTTTACCTTCGTTAACCAGTTTTAACCAATTGGGAATATAGTTATGTACAGGGCAGCGCCATTCACAATAAGGATTACCACAAGCCAGACAACGATCGGCTTGTGCTTGTGATTGCGAAGCAGAAAAGCCCTCATAAATTTCAACAAATTCAATTTTGCGGATGTTTAACGATTTTTTAGGCGGATCAACACGTTGTAAATCGATAAACTGATAAACATTTTGACTCATTTTCGTGTTCTCCTTACTGTGCTTGAACGTGCAGTTCTGTCGATGAGCGACTGCGATGTCCAAGTAATGCTTTGACATCACTGGATTTTGGTTTGACTAGGGCAAATTGCTTAGCAAAATTGTCCCAATTAGCCAAAATATTTTCGGCTCGTGATGAGTGGGTTAGTTGAGCATGTTCCATAATTAAACCGCGAAGGTGTTCTTCATGAATGGCGTAATTTGCGACGTTTAGCATTTCGACCAGTTCTTTATTGATGCGTTTGTGTAGTTCGCCATCTTCATCTAAGATATAAGCAAACCCACCAGTCATACCAGCACCGAAGTTAACCCCCGTTTTTCCAAGTATACAAACAATACCGCCTGTCATATATTCACATCCATTATCACCAATGCCTTCAACAACGCTGATGGCACCGGAATTACGTACGGCAAATCGTTCACCTGCTCGGCCTGCGGCAAATAATTTGCCACCTGTTGCGCCGTATAAGCAGGTGTTGCCCGCGATGGTCGCTTCATGACTTAAAAATGCCGAGCCTTGCGGTGGGCGAATGACAATGCGTCCACCAGCCATGCCTTTACCAACATAGTCGTTGGCATCGCCAGTTAGGGTTAGATCTACACCACCAGCATTCCATACACCAAAACTTTGCCCCGCCGTGCCGTTGAAGTTTAGCGAGATCGGATCGGTGACTAAGCCTTGATCGCCATATTTTTTGGCAATATAGCCTGATAGGCTTGTGCCAACCGAGCGATCAGTGTTTTGAATGTCAAAATAGAAGCTTTTGCTTTGACGGTTATCAACAAATTGTTGTGCTTGTGTGAGGATCTCTTTATTGAGTACCCCTTTATCAAATGGTTTGTTATCTTCTATGCAGTAAACCGGTTTACCTTCAAGCGGGGTAGCGGTTTTTAGCAGTCCAGATAGATCCAGTTTTTGTTGTTTTGCCGTGATGCCGTCAAGTTCTAATAATAAATCAGTTCGTCCGATTAAATCGACAATTCGACTTACGCCTAGTTCTGCCATCACTTCTCGTGTATTACGTGCAATAAAGCGGAAGTAGTTCATGGCTTTTTCAGGCAGGCCATGATAGTGCTCGCTACGTAATTTTTCATCTTGTGTTGCAACACCTGTTGCACAGTTATTAAGGTGACAAATACGGAGATATTTACAACCCAAAGCGACCATTGGACCGGTTCCAAATCCGAAGCTTTCTGCCCCTAAAATGGCTGCTTTGACAATATCGGTACCGGTTTTTAATCCACCGTCAACTTGTAGACGGATTTTGTGGCGTAACCCATTGGCGACTAAGGATTGTTGTGTTTCAACCAGACCAAGTTCCCAAGGTGAACCGGCATATTTGACTGACGTTAATGGGCTAGCACCGGTTCCCCCGTCATAACCAGAAATGGTGATGAGATCAGCATAAGCTTTAGCAACACCGGTTGCAATGGTTCCAACCCCGGGTTCAGATACTAATTTGACCGAAATCATTGCGTTAGGGTTAATCTGTTTAAGGTCAAAAATAAGTTGTGCCAAGTCCTCAATTGAATAGATGTCGTGATGAGGCGGCGGCGAAATCAATGTGACACCGGGTACCGAAAAACGTAATTTTGCTATATACGGTGTGACTTTATCACCAGGTAGCTGACCACCTTCACCTGGTTTTGCTCCTTGTGCGACTTTAATTTGAATAACATCAGCACTCATTAAGTAACTTGGCGTTACGCCAAAACGGCCTGATGCAACTTGTTTTATGCGTGAAACTTTTATGGTGTTGTAGCGTGCTGGATCTTCACCGCCTTCACCTGAATTGGAGAAACCACCGAGTGTATTCATGGCTTCGGCAAGCGATTCGTGCGCTTCAGGGCTCAGCGCACCAATTGACATAGCTGCTGAGTCAAATCGTTTGTATAGCGATTCTTCAGGTTCGACTTGTTCCAGTGGAATAGCTGCATCTTTAGGTGGATTGAGCCTTAATAAATCACGTAATGTGGCAATAGGGCGATTATTGACGATATCAGCATAACGTTTGTAATCGTCATAATTGCCATTATTGACCGCTTTTTGTAGTGACTGTACCACATCAGGGTTATAGGCATGATATTCGCCACCATGGACAAATTTAAGTAGTCCACCTTGTTCTAATGGTTTTCTTTTTAACCATGCACTTTTCGATAAGTTAAATTGGTCTTGCGTAAAATCATCAAAATTAGCGCCACTAATACGACTAGTGACACCTTGGAAACAAAGTTCAACCACATCCTTATGTAATCCAACCGCTTCAAACAATTTTGAGCAGCGGTAAGAGGCAACGGTTGATATCCCCATTTTAGACATGATTTTATATAGGCCTTTGTTAATTCCATTACGGTAATTAAGAATTGCTTCACGATAAGATTTATTTATCGTGCCATTATCGACCATTTGACCTAAGGTTTCATACGCTAAGTAAGGGTAAATTGCTGTTGCTCCAAAACCAAGCAGCACTGCAAATTGATGTGGGTCACGACAACTTGCGGTTTCAACAATGATATTGGCATCACAACGTAAATTCTTTTCAACTAAGCGCTGTTGTACAGCACCAACCGCCATTGGTGCCGGAATTGGTAAGCGATCGGCCGTGATGTTTTTATCTGATAAAATCAGTAATACTGTGCCATTACGAACTTTTGCCTCGGCATCACCACATAATTGTTCAATGGCATCACGTAAGCTGCCATCAATGTCATAGGTGATGTCTAATGTTTCTGATTTGTAGTAACGCGATTCTAACGCGGTTAATTGTTGTAAATCAGAATAAACTAAAACTGGATATTTAAATGCCACACGATGCGCTTGACCTTCTGCTTCGGCAAATACATTCATTTCTCGGCCGATGCTGGTTGAAAGTGACATAACATGCGCTTCACGTAGTGGATCGATAGGCGGATTTGTGACCTGTGCAAATTTTTGGCGGAAATAATCATAAATTAAACGAGGTCTACTTGATAATACAGCAAATGGAGTATCATCACCCATTGATCCGGTGGCTTCTTGGCCATTTTCACCGAGTACACGAATGCACTGGTCAAGCTCTTCAGCGCTATAACCAAACTGTTTTTGATAAGTTGCAAGTAACGTATCGTCGTAATTGCGTGAACCAATGTTATCATCAGGTAGGTTTTCAAATGGTATTAGCTGTTTAACATTTTTTGCCATCCATTCTTTATAAGGATGACGTTTTTGTAAATCGTTGTCTGTTTCAGACGATTGTAATATGCGACCTTCTTCGGTATCGATAACTAATAATTCACCTGGGCCAACACGACCTTTAGTGACGACTTCATCAGGTTGATAGTCCCAAATACCAATTTCAGAGGCACAGGTAATAAGTTTGTCTGTCGTTATTACATAACGTGCAGGACGTAATCCATTACGGTCTAAATTACATGCCGCATAACGTCCATCTGACATCACAATACCCGCAGGTCCATCCCAAGGCTCCATATGCATTGAGTTGAAATCGAAAAAGGCACGCAGGTCTTCGTTCATGTCAGGATTATTTTGCCAAGCAGGAGGAACAAGCAGGCGCATAGCTCGTACAATATCCATTCCACCAACAAGGAATAGCTCTAGCATGTTATCTAATGAACTCGAATCAGATCCAGTGACATTAACAAACGGTGCGGCATCTTGTAAGTCTGGAATGAGTGGCGTTTTAAATTTGTATGAGCGCGCTTTTGCCCATTGGCGGTTACCTTCTATGGTATTAATTTCACCATTATGCGCCAGATGTCGAAAAGGTTGCGCTAATGGCCAACGTGGCACGGTATTAGTTGAGAACCGTTGATGGAATAAACAAATAGCCGTTTCCATGCGAATATCAGCCAAATCTAAATAGAATCGAGGTAAATCTTTAGGCATACATAAGCCTTTATAGATATTGACCTGATTGGAGAAGCTGCAAACGTAAAATGTATCGTCTTTCACCCGTTTTTCTATTCGACGACGCACCATATATAAACGACGCTCTAAATCGATTTTTGTCCAACCGGCTGGGGCGTTGACAAACACTTGTTCTATTTTGGGTAGTGATGATAATGCAATTTCGCCCAGTACGCTTTTATCAATCGGTACTTCGCGCCAACCTAGAATAGATAAGGTTTCTTCAGCAAGTTCTTGTTCAACAATATCACGGCTAGCTTGTGCTTCTTTTTCGTCTTGGCTTAAAAATAGCATACCAACGGCATAATTGGTCGCTAATCGCCAACCTGCATCTTGTGCTACTAATCTAAAAAAACGGTCGGGTTTTTGCAATAAAAGACCACAACCGTCGCCAGTTTTTCCATCAGATAAAATGGCGCCACGGTGTTGCATTCTGGCTAAACCGTGAATTGCTGTACGCACCACTTTATGACTTGGTTGCCCTTCAATGTGAGCAATTAGCCCAAATCCGCAGTTATCTTTTTCATGATGCTGGTTATATAACATATCATTGCCTCTAATTCATCGCTTTTATAATTTGAGAAGGTATAGGCATTAATCCCATATTAGGTGTGAAGTTAATTAAAAATCAGTTTTTGGTCAAATAAATATTACTTATAACTTAATTTTTTGATAACTAAGACTAAACTTATTAATAAAACTAATAAGAGGCAGTTCTAGATGAACTCAATATAGTGATTATGTAGTGAAAAAAGGAAGGATGTTAATGATGGTAATTTATTGTCAATTTTTGTAAATAAGTTTAATAAACGGTGTACTTTTAAGTGATAATCTTATGCTGTATTTTACAAAAAGTATGAATTAGGCTTGCTAAATAACTGATTGAATCTTTCAAAATTAAATTTGTTTAAAACTGATTATTTAAAAAAATTAATCAACACTCTCAATTTGTACTTAATGCGCTGATTATTGATATCACTCATTTTTTTCTTTATATCAACCTTACATAAGTTCTACTCTTAGCAATGCAATGTTCAAAAAACACGCTTGCAAAAGTCGTTAATTAGGTGTTTAATTAAGCAGCAAATTCTTCTAATTAGGAGAGTTGAATTAAAAAAAAGCAGTAATTAACGACTCAATTAACTAAATAATATCTCAAAACAATAAAGAAATTTTAGGGAAAGTTATTATGAAATATTTTGCTTGGTCCATTTCGCTTTTAGTTGGGCTTATGAGCTTAGGGCAAGAGATGCTATGGTTTAGAATAGTGAGCTTTATTTTGGGTGGGGCTCCTTTTGCTTTTGCTCTGGTATTGTTTTTCTTTCTATTAGGCATTGCCTTTGGAGCAAATAGAGGTAAGGCTATTTGTGCTCGTTATTCTAACCTATTCTTCGCTGGTGGGACGGTTTTAATTTTTGCTGGTTTTATTGATATATCGATCCCATTGATTATCCAATACATACCTCAAAAAAGTGCTATAGGAGAATTGTTAGGTATATGTTGTATTTTAATATTCGTCGTTGCTGCTTTAAAGGCAATATTATTTCCGATCGTACATCATTTAGGTACGAATATTTCCAATGGGAAAGTAGGTGCATCTGTATCTAAAGTCTATTTCTTTAATATTGTTGGCTCAACGCTTGGTAGTTTATTAATTGGAGGCATTCTTCTTGATTATATCTCTATTTCATCTATGTTTATTCTAATTGGTATCGCTTGTATTTTATTAGGCGCGTTGATGATAGTGAAAAAATCGATGATTTCTGTCATCGCTGTTGTTATGCTTGGTAGCTGTTGCTTTTATTTAGTGAATAAACACTCGGATTATATGTTTAGAAATGCGTTTGAACAAGGAATATCTATCAATTCTTATATTGAAAATCGTTACGGTGTAATCCATATCGTCAATGACGATAGGGATGGTAGAAAAAATATTGTATTAGGTAATAAGATGTATGATGGGATATTAAATATCGATCCTGATATCGATATAAATGATCTAAATCGGCTTTACTTATTATCGGCAACCCATCCAAATCCTAAAAAAGCGCTAGTTATTGGTGTGAGCGGTGGTGCATGGACTCGTGCCTTATCAAGTTTTCCAACATTAGAAACCATTGATGCCATTGAAATCAATAAAGGGTATCTGGATATTATTAAACAATACCCTATTGTTTCGCCAATATTAAACGATCCTAAAATTAATATTTATATTGATGACGGACGGCGTTGGCTTAAACGAAATAGTGACAAAAAATATGATTTAATCATTATGAATACCACTTACCATTGGCGTTCAGGCGCAACCAATTTATTATCACAAGAGATGATGAAATTAGTAAAAAATTCATTAAATCCTAATGGTATTCTGGCTTTTAATAGTACTCGATCTCCTGATACATTAAAAACAGCACAATCGGTATTTAAATATGCCTATTGGGGAACACTTGGCTTTATTTATGCCTCCGATTCAATGATTAAACTTGATGAAGTTGTTGCTAAAGAGCGTCTTGATAAGTTAGTTTTAGATGGTAAACCTTTGTTTAATAAAGAATCCAAACAAATTGAAAATGGCGCTTATAAAAAAACATTAGCGACAAAACTATTAAGCTTAGACGAAGTTGAAAAATTTTATCATTTAGGGAGAGATACGGAAATCATTACCGATAGCAACATGATAACAGAATATAAATACGGACTTTTGGGAAATAAATAAGGAACCTTTTATGTTAAGCAAAAAAAAATTACTACTATTAAGTACTCTATTTTTTATTTCTGGAATGAGTGGTTTAACTTATCAAGTTGCTTGGCAACGGGCACTTTATTCGGCTTTTGGTTCCGATGTTGATTCTGTTGCAATTATTGTATCAGCATTTATGTTAGGACTTGGTTTAGGAGCCCTCGGTGGCGGAAGGATTGTCGATAAATACCCGAATAAAGCGCTACAGTTTTTTTGTTTTAGTGAATTTGGAATTGGTTTATTTGGGCTAATTAGTTACCCGCTTATTTTGTTTATCGGCGATATTTTTATTGTTTATAATTTGGCCGTTGTTGCAGTTGTTAATTTTTTATTGGTGCTTGTTCCTACACTTTTGATGGGGGCAACGCTTCCAATTTTAATCACTTATATTGCACAATTTTGGAAAAATATTGGTCAAACAACTGGACATCTTTATGCTATCAATACTTTTGGTGCAGCAATCGGTGCTGCTTTAACAGGATTCATACTATTTAACTATTTTGGTCTTAATGTTGTAACGATATTAGCAGCTTTAGGTAATTTTATAGTCGCTATACTTGCTTATCTATTTTTTAATAAAGCACAGATAAAAAAAGTTGATAATAAAATAGTATAAAGCCATTTAGAATGATAAATCGGCGGTAATTATCGCTGATTTATCAATATATTAAAACATATTGTTAAAGTCAACGAGTTAAGAATTATCCTTGATATCCCCCCTTTACCATTAAATTCACATAAGTAATAAAGTTTACCTTTATGTATTTGTCCATGATGCTTCACCGTAATAAAATCAATAGCAGGTAAGTTTAGAAAAACGTTCAGTATCATCGCTTGAAATCTATAATAATAAACATTGAGTGACCTAGCCCCACGCAAAAATCACATAACAATATATTATAATTGAGCAAAAAGTAACATAAAAAGAAATGCTGACTAAATAAATATTACTTATAAGTCAATCTGTTAATAATTAACATTGACTTTTTAATAAAGCTAATAGTGGTAAATATCACAATGATTTTTGTGAGTTTGGTAAGTTAAAAACAGATTGTGACAATTTTGGGCACTATTTTTGATATAAATTCTTTTCTTTTTTGTTAAAAAGTTTCAGGAAAATATGTGTTTTAGTATAAGAACTAAGGTTTATTCCAACAACTATGAGTGACAATTGTTATACTGTTATAATTTGTTATCTTTTATTTTTAATCTATTAATAATGCAAACTAAAATTACAATTGTAGGTGCTGGCGCTGCTGGACTTTTTTGTGCAGGCTTACTCGGTCAAAAAGGGTATGATGTTACTGTGTTTGATAATGGTAAAAAGCTGGGACGTAAAATCTTAATGTCTGGCGGGGGGAAATGTAACTTTACTAACTTAACAGTTGAGTCGAGTAATTATATTTCTGACAATCCGCATTTTTGCAAATCGGCTTTAAAACGATTTACTCAGTGGGATTTTATTCAATTAGTGAATGAATATCATATTGCCTATCACGAAAAAGAACATGGACAATTATTTTGCGATAATTCAGCGCAAGATATTGTGGATATGTTATTAAAAGAGTGTCAAAAAGGGCATGTTAAGTTTATGATGCAAACCCAAGTTGAAGATATTGATAGTGATGGACAAGGATTTAAGTTGCATACTTCTCGTGGCATGATTGATTGTGAAAATCTTATTATTGCAACTGGTGGTTTATCTATGCCGGCTCTTGGTATGACTTCAATTGGTTATAAAATTGCCGAAAAATTTGATATTCCAGTGGTGCCTGTAAGAGCAGGGCTAGTTCCATTTACATTGCATAAACCTTTACTGGATGGGTTATCAACCTTGTCAGGCATTGCAATTCCTGTTGAAGTTTCTAATAAAAGAATTAGTTTTAAAGGAAATCTATTATTTACTCATCGAGGGCTTTCAGGACCTGCTATTTTGCAGATATCAAGTTATTGGCAAGCAGGTGAGTCAATTACTATCAATTTATTACCCGATTTAACATTTGATTCATCGTTTAAACCATTATTAGCACAAAATCGTAATCAAACTATAAAAAATTGCTTAGCAAAAATTTTACCTAAAAGGCTTATTGAAGAATTAATAAAACTGAAGTTGATAAATGACGTAACAGTCAAGCAGCTAGATCTTAAACAACAGCAAGACTTGTATAATACATTAACACACTGGAGCATTACTCCAAATGGTACAGAAGGTTATCGTACTGCCGAGGTGACACTAGGTGGTGTGAGTACTGATGCGTTGTCATCTAAAACTATGGCCGTTAAAACACACCCGAACCTTTATTTTATTGGTGAGGTTGTTGATGTATCAGGCTGGTTAGGAGGTTATAATTTCCAATGGGCATGGAGCAGTGCATTTGCGTGTGCTCAAGGGTTTAATTGATGATTACATTAATCATCAATGACCCCCATGTGAATATTGTATTTTTTGACCTTATATTGTAGCGTTGTGCGCGAAATATTTAATTGTTTTGCGGCCGTTATAATTTTGCCATTGGCTTGATTTAATGCATTAATGATAAGTTGCCGTTCATAGTTCTCAACTTGTTCAGTTAAGCTGTTTTCATGAGTAGATTTATTGATAGGTGTTTTGTCAGGTTTATGTGTCTTATCGTCTTGGAAAAATGCACTGTTAAGCTCAAAGAGCTCTTCATCAAGGGTAATATGCTGTAATTCACCTGATTTGTTTTGTAATACCATGCTTCTGACAATTGCATTTTCAAGCATACGCACATTACCAGGCCAAGGGGCAGTCATTAATTGTTGCAGAGCCTGTTCACTGATACCACTAATTACGACATTGACATCGTTTTTATGTTTATCAATAAAATAGCGTGCTAAAACGGGAATGTCTTCTGTTCTGTCACGTAAAGCAGGAAGTTTTATTAAACCGACATTTAATCGATAAAATAGATCGCTTCTTATTTTTCCTGTTTTTAATAGTTCTGTTGGTGATTCATTCATGGCAGCAACAATACGAACATCAGAATGCATTTCTTTATTACCACCTAATTGCCAATAGGTTTTTTCTTGAAGAAATCGTAATAATTTGCTTTGCATTTCAAGTGGCATCGCGTTTAATTCGTCAAGAAACAATGTACCACCGTTAGCGAGTTCTAAGTAACCTTGACGGTTTTCAGCACCTGTAAATGCACCTTTTACTGTACCAAATAAAGTACTTTCAATCAGTGTAGTTGGTAATGCACCACAATTAAGCGAGATGAAAGCTTTATCACGGCGTTGGCTTGTTTTGTGTATTAAACGAGCAAATAGCTCTTTGCCTGTTCCGGTTTCACCCACAATTAACACAGGAACATCATTGCGCCCTAACATATTGGTTTGGTCGATAACTTTTTGCATTTTTTCTGAAACAAAAACAATATCGGGTAATGGTTGCTCTTTATTGTGGTATAACTTACTGTTTAGTTTCAGAACTTGATCTTGTAGGTGTCGAACTGTTGATAGGTTTCGACCTATTTCAATTGCACCGATGATCTCTTTTTTCTCATTATAAAGTGGAACGGTGGTATGCAAGTAATCAACCACCTTGCCAACATGATTATAATAAGATTGGTAGTTGTCTTGATATTCTTTACCGAACAGCAAGGCTTGCAACATCGTACTGTCTTCCTTTTTTAAATTAGGATAAACCTCAAGCATTGGTTTGCCAATCGCTTGTTCCTTAGGGTAGCCATCCAGTTCTGCGCTTTCCTGATTATAATAAATATAATTGCCTTTTTTATCGATAATAGCGATCGGTTGATGGATTAAATCAAAAAAATGTTTAAATATTTCCAATGCTTGTAATAATTCAGGATCAATGGTCATGATATTAGTACCTTTTAATATTTGGATTATTTGCTAAATTTAGCCAAATTTAATTTAAATCCCTTTCAACCATTATATGAAAATGACAAATTTTTGTCATAAAAACATATTTTATACTAAATGACTAAATCTTTATTTCTGTTTTTTTGTTAACAAATTGATTATTTGTAATTTTAAAGTTGGCATGCTGATTGCACTATATGTGAGAAGCCATTTTTTATTTTTTGTACTTTTTATGTACTAATTAACTGGAGGTCATATGTCCGACGCAATTATGTCAAATTATAACAAATTACGCACAGATCTTGTAACTAAAGATCGCCGTTTCAGTGCCGAAAACGGTAAATTATGTTTAGATGGCGTTAATTTAGAAGAGTTAGCAAAAAAATATCCAACCCCTTTTTATGTGTTTTCTGAAAAGGAAATTGATCGTAATGTGCAAGAGATTAAAGATGCATTTAAGGCTCATCCGAATACAAAAATTTTCTATGCTTCAAAAACTTGTTCTGTTATGGGGGTGCTAAAAGCGATTAAAGATGCGGGTATCTATGCTGAGGCGAATTCTATGTTTGAAGTACGCAAATGCTTAGAAATCGGCTTTAGCGGTAGTCAAATTGTGTTTAACGGCGTGGTAAAAAAACCGGTGGATTTAGAGTTTGCCATCCAAAATGATCTGTATATCATCAATGTCGACAGTTTATATGAACTTGATATTATTGATGAAATATCAACACGTTTGAAAAAAGTAGCAAACGTTTGTGTGCGCGTTGAACCGAATGTCCCATCTGCAACTCACGCAGAATTGGTAACGGCTTACCATGCTAAATCAGGTATCGATTTAGAACAAGCAGAAGAGACTTGCCGTCGAATTCTGGATATGCCTTATGTACATTTACGTGGTTTACATATGCATGTTGGGGATCAAGTGCCTGAAGCAGAGCCTTTTGCAAAAGCAACTAAAGTATTAGTTGATGAATCACGTCGTTTAGAAGAAGTACTTGGCATTAAATTTGATTTAATCAATGTTGGTGGTGGTATTCCTGTTCCATATAAATATGACGAAGAAAATGGTAATCCATTGCAAGATAATATGTATGCAGGTATAACCGCACAAGACTTTGCTGATGCAGTGATTAGCGAAGTGCACAAATGGCGCACCGATGTTGAAATTTGTATTGAACCTGGTCGTAAAGTAACTGGTTCAGCGGGAGTGCTTGTAACTGAAGTTGCCTGTGAAAAACGTAAAACCAATTACGATTTAGACGGCAACATTGAAGAGCATGTTGAATGGAAATTTGTTGATGCAGGCTATAGTGTTTTGTCTGATAGTCAGCACTTTGATTGGTTTTTCTATGTTTATAATGCGTCAAAAATCAATGAAGCACATGACGAATACATTAAGCTAGCAGGACCTTTATGTGATGGTGGTGACTATTACCATGTTGGTGTGAAAGGTGAAGAGTTCTTAATGCCAAAAGACACTCAAGTTGGTGATATTGTTGCTTTCTTGGATGCCGGTGCTTACACCATTGAAAGCCAAACAGTCTATAACAATCGTCCTCGCACATCGGTTGTCATGATCGATAAAGACGGCAAAGATAGATTAATTCGTCGTGAAGATACTTACGAAGACATGGTTGGATACGATATATACTAATCATCAATTATCTGGGGCATTTTATGCTCCAGATATTATAATACGAGGTTATTATGAGTGATTCTAAAGATTCAAGTTTACTTGGTATCAAAGACATTGTGTTTATGAATGTCATTGCGATACTAAGTTTACGCCAAATTCCTAATGTTGCTCCATATGGGGCGTCAGCAATGGTGCTTTGGCTACTTGCAGCATTTTGTCTATTTTTCCCATTAGCGATGGTTTGTGGTGAGCTTTCAACTGGCTGGCCAAAAGATGGTGGGATTTTTGTTTGGGTTAAAGAAGCCTTTGGTAAACGCATTGGTTGGATTGTTGTGGTGTGTTTCCTATTCTCGTGTGTGCTGTTCTTCCCGTTAATGTTGCAATTCGGTTTTACTGCAATTGGGTACATGTTTAGTGCCGAGTTAGCTCAGAATCAAGTATTTATTGGTGTAGGATCTATGGTTGTATTCTGGATTTTGACACTGATGAATATCAAAGGGATGCAATGGACTAAAATTATTAATAGTGTTAGTGCATGGCTTGGTGTATTTATTCCTGCTGCTATTATTGTTGTCTTAGCTATTGTATGGTTGTTGATGGGACATCCTATGGCAACGAGTTATAGTCATGCTAGTGATTGGCTTCCTGATTTAAGCAGTTGGGATACTATCGTATTTTTATCTAGTATGATGTTTGCATTCGCAGGCCTTGAAGTAGCACCAATGATTGCAGGGCGTACACGAGATCCACAACGTGATTTCCCTAAAGCGATGTTGGTTTCAGCGGTTGTGATTGTGGGCATTTATATGGTAGGAACATGGGCTATTAATACTTTATTACCAGCAGCCGATACTGATATTGTAGCGGGTGTCATGCAGGCAATGGAGGCAGCAGCTAACGAATTACATATGCCTTGGTTATTACCAGTAATGGCAATTTGTTTATTTTTTGGTGCATTAGGCCAAATCAATTCGTGGTTAGTTGGTCCTATCTATATGCTACAAGAAGCATCAAAAGAGGATAATTTACTTGGCGAACGTATTGGTCGTTTACACCCAGTGTATAAAACGCCAGCCTTTGCGTTAATAATTCAAGCGATTATCGTTACTGTACTTTGTTTTTCAACCTTTGTGTCACCAAGTATTGCTGCAGCATATTGGATGTTAACTGCATTAACGACAATCTGTTATTTTATTCCGTACTTGGTAATGTTTATTGCTTATTATCGTTTACGTATTACTCAACCGGATGTACCTCGTAGCTTTAAAATTCCAGGTAAAGTGATGCCAGTTGTATTACCAGCACTTGGGTTCTTATCTACCCTATTTGCTGTGATATTAGTATTTATTCCACCTGCACAAATCGATATGGGGGGATATGTTGAGTATATTGCTAAAATCGTTGGTGGTGCTGTGCTTGCCATTGGTTTAGCTGAATGGATCTATTATCGAGCACAAAAACGTAATCGTTTGCAGTAATAATAGTATATAGAGGAGTAAAAGTATGTACAAACCTATATTAGAAATTGATTTACGCAAATTAACAAGCAATGCTCGTGTTGAAAAAGATCTGTTAGCTAAACACGGCATTGAAGTTATGGCGGTTAATAAAGTCTTTGATGGCTGCGTTGAAACGGCCAAAGCCGTTCTTGACGGCGGTATTGATGTGATTGCTGAGTCAAGAACATATAATCTTAAGAAATTAAAAGATGCATTAGATTGCAAAACCTGCTTATTACGTAGCCCTTGTTTAAGCGAAATTAGTGATGTTGTTAAATATGCTGATATTAGCTTAAACAGCGAAAAAGCAGTAATTCAAGCACTTTCTGATGAAGCGGTTAAACAACAAAAAGTTCATCAAGTTTTATTAATGGTCGATATGGGGGATTTACGCGAAGGGATTTGGTTTGAACATATTGATGAAATTATTGATATGGTAAAACTAATTCTTTCTTTACCTGGTGTTGAGCTCTATGGGCTTGGCACTAACTTTAACTGCTATGGTACGGTGCTACCAACAGTTAAAAATGGGGTAGACTTTTTAAATATAGCGCGTAAAGTAGAGCAATCTTGTAATATTAAGATAAAGTATTTATCGGCTGGTAATTGTACTAGTTACCACTTATTGGACAAAGGTATTTGGCCAGAGGGATTGAATCATTTGAGAATTGGTGGTTTACACGAGTTTGGTATTGAATATGTAGATATGAAATATCTTGATGAATTTCATCATTCAAATAAACCCGTGGATAAAGCATGTAGTAATATCTATAGATTATATGCGCAAATCATTGAACTCAATAGTAAACCGACAGTGCCTGTTGGCGAGTTAGGTGTAGATGCTTTTTTGAATAGTAAAACCTTTGTTGATCATGGTATACGTAAGCGAGCCTTGCTGGCTTTTGGGCGTCAAGATGTGCCAGCAGAAAGTTGCATACCTATCAATGATGATATTACTGTATTGGGTCAAACCAGTGATCATACGTTAGTCGACATCGAAGATGTTACTCAAACTCTTCGTGTTGGCGATATGATTGGATTTGAACTCGATTACACTGCCTTGCTAATGGCTTGTCAAACTAATGGTGTAGAAAAACGGTTTATTTATTAATTTGTGTTAGCTGCTGGGTAACCAGCAGTTTTTATTAATTACTAGGCGGTTTATATGACAACATCTGAATCACAAGAAAGCCCTTATCCCAGCAGTAATTTAAAGAAAAACTTAAAAAATCGTCATTTGTTGATGATTTCATTAGGTGGATCAATTGGTACCGGATTATTTATTGGTATTGCAGCTCCACTGAGCACCGTCGGTCCATTAGGCACCATTGTTGCTTATTTAATGGCCGGAAGCATAATGCTTTCAACCATGCTATGTTTAGGTGAACTTTCTTGTGCATTTCCTCATGCTGGTTCATTTCAACACTATGCGTTGATGTTTATCCCAAATCCAATTTGGAGCTATACCATAGGTTGGCTGTATTGGCTAAGTTGGGTATTGTCTATGGCTGCAGATTTAACTGCCGCCTCAATGATTGCTCACCAAGCCTTCCCTTTAATTCCTATTTATCTTTTTAGTTTGTTAATTCTAATTGTTATTACTTCAGTACATTTAACTTCTGTTCGTGCATTTGGTGAAAGTGAGTATTGGTTTTCAACCATTAAAGTACTCGCGATTATTGCTTTTATTGGGGTGGGAATTTATTTACTTCATCATCAATATACCGAAACTCATGTTTTACCGACATTCAAAACAGAAAATGGCTGGTTTCCTAATGGCTTTTTAGCCATATTTGTGTGTATGACTATCGTGACTTACTCATTTCAAGGGGTTGAATTAATTGGTAATGCAGCTGGCGAAGCGCAATCCCCACAGTCGGTGTTACCTAAAATTATTACTGGTGTGGCTTTTCGCATTATTCTATTTTATATTCTAGCTATTGCTGTATTAGCCCTCGTTTACCCGTATGGAACAGTGCATTCTGAAATTAGTCCATTTGTGTGGGTATTTAATAAAGCAGGAATTACATTTGCTTCATATGCGATGCTTTTTGTGATCTTTTGTGCCGCGATATCAGCAACGAATTCAGCCATTTATGCCAGTTCAAGAATGCTGTGGTCTATGGCGCAAGATAACTTAGCTCCAAAATACTTTTCCGAAGTCAATCAACGGGGTGTGCCAACAAAAGGTATTTTATTTATTGCGGTTATTGCATTAGTCTCATTATTTTCAAAATATATTGCCGCTGAAAAATTATATATTTATTTAGTCGCAGGCACAGGACAAGTGGGTTGTTTTGCATGGATAATCATTGCTTGGTGTCAGTATCAATTTCGTAAGGGTGTAAATAGCGGCAAATATCCAAAAGAAATGATAAAATTTAAATCACCGCTATTTCCTTGGCTGGCTGGTATTTCTATCATTGTAAATGTTGTGATTATTGTTGGCGTTTGGTTTGGTGAGTCAGGTTATTTTATTTTACTTTCTGAAATAATATTAATTGCGATTATTCTAATATCTTATTTTTTCTATAAAAAAAGAATTGTTTCAATAAGTCATAATTAATTTTATATTGCTTAGTTATGTAATCACTAATTCAAGGTTTATCATTGTTAGTGATTACACACTATTAGGAATTAATAAAGCGTAAAATGGTTTAGCTAAATACTATTTTTATATCTCAATATTGTTATTATCGTACTATCAAAAATTGAAACTAATGTTTATTTTAAGAAAGCAGCTATACCTGTAAACACAACTTGTGCAGCAATAGCAGATATGAGTAAGCCGGTTAGTTTTGATAATATCGCGATCCCTGTATTTTTTAGTACTTTTGCAATACTTTTAGCGCATAACAGCATAATATAAATACCTATTGAAGCGACGAATAATGAAATCGCGCCAATTAGGTTTGATACAATACCAATTGAGCTAGTTCCCATAACAATGATAGTCCCGATGGATGCGGGCCCCATGCATAGAGGAATAGCGAGAGGGACAACACTAATATCATCATCGCTACTAATTTTGTTTTTTTCTGGCGAATCGTTCATTAGCGATACCGCAGTGATAAATAGTAATGCTCCCGAACCAATTCGAAATGCATCAAGGGTAAAACCAAAAACACTAAACATGGTATTGCCGAAAAAGAATAGAATGATACCGATGATAAATACCGCACATGATGTTTTTAGGGCTATTTTACGTCTAAGTTGTTCATCATATTGTTTTGTGCCACTTAAAAAGGCACTTAAAACCGCAGGCGGTGTCATTAATGCAAACAATTTTACTGTTGTAGACAAAATTGCAAAAATATACTCAACCATTGCACCACCTTTTACACCATCAAAAAAATTGCTTTAATTCTACCAACTATTATTGTTGGATTGAAATTATGTTTTCCATATATAAAAACGGTCACCACAAAGGTGACCATCTTAATCTGATATTTTTATTGATAATCAATAAAAATTAGTTAAGGCGCTCTTTAATACGAGCCGCTTTACCACGAAGTTCGCGTAAGTAGTAAAGTTTAGCTTGACGTACTTGACCACGACGTTTCACAGTAATTGAATCAACAATTGGTGAGTGAGTTTGGAATACTCGTTCTACACCTTCGCCATTGGAAATTTTACGTACGGTAAATGCAGAGTGTAAACCACGATTACGAATTCCAATGACAACACCTTCATAAGCTTGAAGACGTTTTTTATTACCTTCAACAACCCATACTTTTACTTCAACCGTGTCACCAGGGCGAAAAGACGGGATGTCTTTCTTCATTTGTTCTTGTTCTAATTGCTGAATAATTGCATTTTTCATAATATTATCTCTTACTAGTTATACTGAAATATTAATTGCCTTGTTTATCACTGTATTCACGTTTAAATTCAGCGAGTAAACATTGCTCTTCATCAGTCAGAGCTAGATTTGCAAGAAGATCTTCTCTTCTTAACCAAGTTCGCCCTAGTGATTGTTTTAATCGCCAGCGACGAATCGCTTCATGGTGACCAGACATTAATACATCAGGCACCGCCATTCCATCTAACACCTCAGGCCGAGTATAGTGTGGACAGTCAAGTAAACCATTAGCAAAAGAGTCTTCTTCTGCCGATGATTGGTGATTTAGCACGCCAGGAATAAACCTTGCTAGTGCATCAATCATAGTCATCGCCGGTAATTCACCGCCACTTAATACGTAATCACCAATTGACCATTCTTCATCAATTTCAGTTTGGATAACGCGTTCATCTATACCTTCGTATCGTCCACAAATCAAAATTAATTTTTGTTTTTGTGACAACTCGCAAACACCTTGTTGGTTTAATTTGCGCCCTTGTGGGGAAAGATAGATCACTTTTGTACCGTTACCAGCAACTGCTTTTGCTGCATGAATCGCATCTTTAAGTGGTTGTACCATCATTAACATGCCAGGACCACCACCGTAAGGCCTATCATCGACAGTCTTATGCTTATCATGCGCAAAATCGCGCGGGTTCCAATATTCTACTGTTAACAGCCCGTTTTTAACGGCTCGACCAGTTACGCCATAACAGGTAATAGCTTGAAACATTTCGGGAAAAAGGCTAATTATGCCAATCCACATAGTGTTACCTTACCAATTAAAAAGCAGGATCCCAATCGACCACAATCATTTTTGATGTCAAATCAACTTGTTTTATAAATTGATCATCAACAAAAGGGATTAAACGTTCTGTTGCACCAAATGCATCTTTTAGATTTGCTTTTACCACTA
Organism: Gilliamella sp. X-57; assembly: GCF_057063565.1. Lineage (NCBI taxonomy): Bacteria > Pseudomonadati > Pseudomonadota > Gammaproteobacteria > Orbales > Orbaceae > Gilliamella > Gilliamella sp. X-57. The sequence goes on from NZ_JBXSQI010000016.1 coordinate 37,398, forward strand.
ATACATCATTAGAACCGGTTTCCATCAAATCAGTTACCTGACCTAAATCATAACCGTTAATTGTTTTGACTCGGCAACCAATCAGATCTTTCCAATAAAAATCACCATTACTAAGTGTTGGTAATTTTTCTGCATCAACAAATACTTCAATATTGGTTAATGCTATTGCTTGATCACGATCATCAATACCTTTGAGTTTCACAATCATATCATGATTATGCGGTTTAAAACTTTCTACGATTACTTCTTGCCATTTTCCAGCACGTTGGATATACCAAGGCGTGTAATCAAAAATGCTATCTGGGAATTCTGTAAACGAAAAAATCCTGAGCCACCCGCGAATGCCGTAGCTTGAACCAAGTTTACCAACAACGATGAGATTCTCAGTATTCATCATTACAGTGACTATTAATAACTAAATTAAGCAGCTTTTTGTGCTTGTTTGATTAGTGCATTAACACGATCAGAAACAGTTGCACCTAAACCAACCCAATGATTTACGCGATCAAGATCTAAACGTAATTCTTCTGCTTTACCTTGTGCAATTGGATTAAAAAAGCCAACGCGCTCAATAAAACGACCATCACGTGGGTTACGGCTATCAGTGACAACTACTTGATAAAAAGGGCGCTTTTTAGAGCCACCACGAGCTAAACGAATAGTTACCATAACATCCTCTTAAATTAAAAAATAATCTTTTTTCTGTCCAACATGGACAAAATCAAAGCCCCAGAATTATACTCTTTCTAGTAAAAAGTGCAATGACTGTTTGTTGGCAATGGGATGTAATATTGTTTGCTTTAGGCTAAATTAGAAAAGAATGGATGAAAATAATACTGACTATGATTTATTTAATTGTAAGCGCAAACCAATAGATATTACAAAACAGGAAATTTTATTTATGGTTAATTTATTGGTGTTCATTATTTTGGCAATACTATTTTTTGTTCTTTTTTGGGAAAAAAGCGAGTTTTAAAACGTTAAAGAAACCTAGTGACCTGACCATTTTTTGTCCGTCAACGTAAACCCGAATCGCTTTTAACACTTTTTTAGGTTCTTTAGATGCAAAGTTAAAAGTACCATTTCTTTTGGTTTGGATTGAATATCGTGGTATCCATCTACCAGCAAATAATACAGATGCTATCACATAATCAATCTCATCCCATGGTATTTGGATATATTTGCGAGGATCATGTTGATGATAAAACTCAAATGCTTTATCGCCAATCATAATTTGTCCATATTCGGTAAAGGCGGTAAAAAATGTAGCTTTAACGGTTAGGTCTATTTTTGTGTTTAATGATTGGACCATTTATGTGATTTCCGTATAAGAATTAGGCTAATATAATTGTTTTTTATTATTTGATAAGTTATAAAATTGCCAATTAATTTTTCAAAATTTATCAAGAATAAAAGCATAATTTTTAAATTATGCTTTTATTCTATTTTACTTAACGTCTAAAAATTATAAAAGACCAATGGCATGTCCGATAATGCCCACTATAAATAGACCAAGGATAATTAAAATTGGCGATACTTTTTTACGTAATAACCACATACAGAAAAATGTTAATAGTAGTGGCATTAGCCCTGGTATCAATTGGTCTAAGTTATTTTGTAAAGTAGTGACTTTTTCTCGAGTGAGTGATAGCCCACTTTGCATATCAATAAGTGCTTTTTGAATACCTTCAGCACTTATTGGTAATTTATTCCAATCAATAAACGCACCATTGTCTAGTTTGACGGTAGATACGACAGGTTGGAATTTTATTGATACCCACCGTTGTACTAGCGCTGCAAGGACAAACATTCCTAAAATAGAAGCGCCTTTGGTGATTTTTTGTAGTAAACCGCCCGATAAATTATCGGTAATTTTAGAACCAGTACGATAACCAAATTCTTGGGTATACCACATAAATCCCCAACGAATAATATTCCATAATAAAAAGAATAAAATAGGCCCCATAATATTGCCACTAAGTGCAAGTGAAGCACCAAGCGCACCTAGCATTGGGCGCACAGTAAACCAAAATACAGGATCGCCCACACCAGCCAATGGCCCCATCATACCGACTTTTACCCCTTGAATGGCAACATCATCGACTGCGGCGCCATTTGCTCTTTCTTCTTCTAAAGCTAGTGTAACGCCAAGTACAGGTGAAGCTAAATATGGGTGAGTATTAAAGAATTCTAAGTGACGTTTGAGCGCTGCTGATCGGTCTTCTTTAGTCGTATACAATTTTTTAATCGCAGGAATCATTGAATACACCCAACCACCATTTTGCATACGTTCATAGTTCCAAGAACCTTGGAGAAAGGTTGAGCGCCAAGCAACGGCTAAACGGTCTTTTTTGCTTAATTGAATTCTATCAGTCATTTTTTTCTCCAAGTTTCTAGTAATCATTTAAAATATCATCAAGTGGATCACCTTTGTTACCGCCATTGGATGAATTGCCACGTTCCGAAAGACTGAGGTAAATTAGTGCTAATGCGACGCCTAAAGCGCCAAGTGCAATGAGTGTTAATTGTGATATCGCTGCAACGACAAAACCAATAATGAAAAATGGCCATACTTCGCGGTTTGCCATCATATTAATCACCATGGCATAACCGACTGCAACGACCATACCGCCACCGATCGCCATACCAGTTGTTAGCCATTCAGGCATTGAATTTAATATCCCCTTAACTGTTTCTGCTGGAATAAATAATAAAGCAGTGGCAGGAATAGCAATACGTAGACCTTGTAAACAGATGCCTAAAATTTGTAGCCATTCAATTTCTCTAATATTACCTTTTTCTGCTGCAATATCCATCATATGGACTAAAGGAACTGCAATGGTTCTAACAATCATAGTTAAGAATAATCCAGCAACAGCAAGGGGAATAGCAACCGCTATAGCTGTCGATACACCAGCTATACCTTGTCCGCCTAATACTAAAATAATGGACGATGCAACAGCTGCAAGTGCCGCATCAGGTGCAACTGCAGCGCCGATATTGGCCCAACCTAAAGCAATCATTTGCAACGAGCCACCCAATACAACTCCGGCTTCTAAATTACCGGTGACAAGTCCAATCAAAGTACAAGCCACTAAAGGTTGGTGGAATTGAAACTGATCTAAAATACCCTCTATCCCTGCTAAAAAGGCAATAATTATTACTAAAATGATGGCAATAATTGATAATGTCATAATATACCCCTTAAATAAACTAATTCTTTTGCTGCGCTAATTCTTCTTTCGCTTTTTTCAATAATTCGTCCATATTGCTGTTAGAATCGTTAGGTACTTTGCGAACATCAAATTTTACGTTTTTAGCTTTCAATTTTTCGAATGTATCAACATCATCGGCATTCATTGACAATACTTTATTAACCATGACTTTGCCAACGGAATGCGCCATTGAACCAATATTAAGGACGTCGATATCAACACCACCATCTATAGTTCGCAGTACATCTTGTGGGTTTTCAAATAGGAGTAACGCTTTAGTATTACCAAAACGTGGGTCACGAGATACCTCAATAATTTTTTTGATTGGAACCACATTTGCCTTTACGCCAGGAGGTGCTGCTTCTTGGATGAGCTTTTTTCTTAATTCATCTTTTGCAACTGAATCCGAAACAACAATAATTCGGTTGGGGTTGGTTGATTTTGTCCATGCTGTTGCAACTTGGCCATGTAATAAGCGAGAATCGACACGAGCTAACACGATTTTCATTTTACCATTACCAAGCACTGTTCCTTCTGGGATGCTATTTGCAGTTTTTGCATTAGCTAAGGATTCTGTAGGTATTTCGACAGTTGCTCGGATTCCTTCTTTACCTGATTCAATAATTGCTCTTGCAATTTCTTTCGCAGTTTCCATTGAAAAACGAGAAGAATAGGCTTCAATTAACATGGGTAAGTTTAAACCAGTAACAATAGCCCAATTACTATGTTCTCCACATAAATTATTAGCCTGATTAAATGGGGTGCCCCCCCATAAATCTACTAAAAAAAGTACTTCTTCTGGATTATCAAATGTTGCTATTGCTTCAAGCATTCGTTCTTTTAAATTTTCAGGACTATCACTTGGATGCAAGGTAACAGCTTTAACATTTTCTTGTTCTCCAAATATCATCGATCCTGATTGTAGAATACCTTCTGCAAACTCACCATGAGTTGCTAGGATAATTCCAACCATAACAACTTCCTCCTAATTTTTATATTAATTGCATAATATAAAAGTATATAAAATAAAAATACCTGGTTATTTTACACCTTAAAATAAGCTTAAAATAACGTGTCTATCACATTTTGTTAAAAAACTTAAATTTTCTATTGTTTATCAAACTATGATTTATGTAGTAGTGCTTGACGAATAAAGCCGTGTTCTTTTTTTAGTTTATTTCTAGCTTGCTTTGCATTTAGACCTGAAAGGATCATCAAAATAGCGGTTTTACAATGCCTGTTACTCTCGGCTAATGTGACAATGGCTTTTTCTCGACTGCAATCGGTGGCTTGCATAACAATGGATATTTGCCGTTCAATCAGTTTGGCGTTGGTAGCTTCTACGTCAACCATCAAATTACTATAGACTTTGCCTATTTTGATCATGCTGGCTGTGGTTAACATGTTGAGAACTAATTTTTGTGCCGTGCCAGCTTTCATTCTTGATGAGCCAGTAATTACTTCTGCACCAACAATCGGTGTAATGGCGATATCGGCTAAATTAATCATTGGAGCTTTGGGATTACAGCATAAGCTTATAACCGTTGCTTGGATTGATTTAGCATATTGCATACCGCCTATTACATAAGGTGTGCGCCCACTAGCAGCAATACCAACTAAAATGTCGTTTGAGCTAAAATTGATGTTTTTCAGGTCATTAACTACCAATTTAGGGTTATCTTCGGCATTTTCAACCGCCTTAAAAATAGCAGGCTGCCCCCCTGCAATTAAGCCAATAACTTGTTCAGTTGGCGTGCCATAAGTAGGTGGGCATTCACTTGCATCCAAAATACCTAGGCGCCCAGAAGTCCCTGCCCCTACATAGATTAGCCTACCTTGATTTGAAAATGCCAAGCTAATTGCATCAACAGCTTTTGCAATATTGGATAATTCTTTTTCCACTGCCAATGCGACTTTTTGATCTTCACGATTGATGATTTGTAACATTTCTAGCGTTGAATAGCTATCAATTTCTTCGCTGTTGGGATTGCGACTTTCGGTTAACATAGTTGATAGATTAATTTGTTGCATTTTTTCTTAATCCTAGCCATAACAAAAATATCACTATAGCAAATAAACTACCAAAGCCAACACCGATAGTAATAACTGATAAATTCAGGTAAACAGCTAATGTATAAAGTCCTAGCATTAGCATCATTGCCGTATATTCGCTTAAGTTTTGTACCGAAATGACACTGCCGGCACCGACTAAATCTTTACCTATTTTTTGAATAAAAGCATTCAATGGTACTAAAAAGAATCCACCTAATGCCCCAATAATAATAAGTAAAATATAAGATGAAATGATATTGCTCTGCAATGTGAAGGCGATTACTGCTATGCCCATCATTATCCCTGCTGGAATGCAACGTAACGTGTTGTTGATTGAAATAAATGTACTTGCCAGCCCTGCTCCAATAACAATGCCGATAGCGACAATCGCGTTTAGATTTGTTGGTGTTGCATTGTCGTGTATGTTTAAAATAGCAGGAACCCAACTAATTAACAAAAAGCGTAAAGTAATACCCGCTCCCCAAAATAAACTAGTACCTAATAATGTGAATAAGACATGCTTATCGGCGAAGATGATTTTAATTGTGTTCGCAAAATCTTTTACCATACCTATAAATTGCCATGGAATATTTTGTCGTGCGGCAGGTAATTTAGGAATAAAAAGGTTAGCAATAATTGCTAGCCCATACATTAATACACAAATCAATATAGATATACTTACATTAATATCGGCAATATGACCACCCGCTAGCGAACCAAGTAAAATTGCCGCAATGGTTGATGCTTCAATTAAACCATTTGCTTTAACCAAATTATCGCCTGTGGTGAGCTCACCTAGAATACCATATTTAGCTGGAGAGTATGCTGCTGCACCTACCCCAACTAAAAAATATCCAGCAAAAGGACTAATGTTTAAACAGATACAACCAGCACCGAGTAATTTTATACTATTTGAAATCATCATAGCCTTGCCTTTTGACATGCTGTCAGCAAATTGACCAACAAAAGGGGAAAGAATGATGAATGGCAGCACAAAACTAATTTGTAATACAGATTGGCTCCAAGCTGGATAATGTAGATTTTTGATGAAAGCAAGGATAGCAAAAAAGATGGCGTTATCGGCAAATGCTGAAAAAAACTGTGCCAGCATGGTTGCGACCATGCTTTTGCTTAAAAGAGGATATTGATTCATGTGGCATCCTTTTATTTATTCGTCAGCCATTTTTCGTAGTGTAATAAAGTCGATTTTACCTGTACCAAGTAGTGGTAATTCTTTAACTACACGAATATCACGAGGAATAGCTAATGTAGGAATACCAAATTCTTGAGACACTTGGTTAAGTTGCTCTCGATTTAATTTGGTTGAAGTAGTAAATAAAACAATAGCTTCTCCTTTTGCTGCATCGGCTTTAACTGTTGCGCCGTGCATGGCATCAATGTCGACTTTTTTTGCCAAGGCTTCAACACTTTCTAATGAAACCATTTCTCCCGCAATTTTAGCAAATCGTTTTAAGCGCCCTTTAATTGTGATAAAGCCTTCGTTATCAATAGCAACGATATCGCCGGTGTCATACCAACCTTTTTCGGATTGCCCATGTTCATCGATTGCAATTGGTTCTTCAAGTTTGCCTGGATTTTCAACACGTAAATAGCCTTTCATCACATTAGGGCCTTTAACTTGCAATTGACCGCCATCGCTAATACCTGGAACATGAATTAATCTTGATGTCATACCTGGTAATAATCGACCTACTGTACCGGCTTTAAACGCCATTGGGACATTAAGTGCCACTACGGGCGCACACTCAGTAACACCATAGCCTTCTAAAATACGGATACCATATTTATCTTTCCATTGCTCGCGTACTGTGTCTGATAATTTTTCTGCCCCAGCAACAACATAGCGTAAACGCATAAAATCATATGGATGTGCGTAACGAGCATAGTTTGCTAAGAAAGTCGGCGTACCAAATAAGACAGTGCAATTTTGATCATAAATTATTTCAGGCACCATACGATAATGTAATGGATTTGGATATAAAAATGTGCGGCTACCAGAAAACAGCGGTAAAAACAATCCAGCAGTAATGCCAAAAGCATGGAATAACGGTAGTGCAGACATAAAGCGATCAGCTGGTGTTGGATCAATGACGGTTCGAATTTGTTCAACATTAGCAAGCAAGCTACCATGGCTATGGGCAACACCTTTAGGATTACCTTCTGACCCCGACGTAAACAATACGAGAGCCTCGTCATCACTTGATTGAGAGCGTTTAACCAAACGAGGGATATACTGATGAACTGCAACATAAAGTTTATCCGTAAGAGTTAAACTGTTACGCAGATCTTCAAGAAAACACCATTTAACATCTTTTATTTGTTCCAGAAGATGATCAAGTTTCCCTTTTTGAATAAATTTGCGTGAAGTTATGATAGTTTTAATTTCCGCAGCTGCAATTGCACAAGTCAGTCCTTTGGTACCAGCAGTATAATTAAGCATAGCTGGAATTCGGTTTTTAACCGATAAACCAAAAATTGTCGCAACGGTAATGGTTGCATTAGGTAATAAGACACCAACACGTTCTTTTTTCTGAGTGATTTTAGCAACAATACAGCTAACACCAATGATTTGTTTTAATAAATTACGATAAGATGCTTCATGAGTTGTCGGATCTTGGACCATTCGCGATTTGACACCATAGCGCACTTGCGCTTCAAGCAAAGCTTCAAATAGTGTTAATTTGGGGCGACTTGCCATACGTGCATTCATCATAATTTGATGAAGCTTTTCGCCTGCAATATAACGCCTTTCACTAGCTTTAGGTGCATCAGGCATAGCTATAGATGTCGGCTCAAGCACATGAATGGTTATTTTAGGAAATAAACGACGTTTAAATAATCCTTTTAAACGACTGGTTAAAGTAAATTCAGCTCCTTCAATCCAGACAGGTACAATTGTTGCTTGAGAACGGGCTGCAACAAAAGCAGCACCATCATAAATTTTCATTAATGAGCCAGTTACCGTAATTCTTCCCTCAGGGAATATGACTATTGGACGGCCTTTTTCAACTTCGCGAACTAATCGCTTAATTGCCATTGGACTCAGTGGATCCATAGGCACAAAATCAACATAACGCTTTGCTAAACGGACTAACCAATGGTTAATATAACCCGCATAAATAGCAAAGACAGGCCTTATTGGCAAAAAAACACCGATTAAAATACCATCAAGAAAAGATACATGGTTAGGTGTAATAAGAAGTCTGTTTTGTTTTAAATTGTCAAAATTACCCTTAATTTTGACATGGAATAAAATCTTTAAACAAAATTTTAATATTGTAAATAACATCTGATTTCTCAATTATCGTGCAAAATTGCACCATGTAATGATAGTGAAAATGCAAATAATATACAAGGGATGATGATTTTACTATATCAAATATATAGTTAAGTTTTAATTAACAATGATTCTTGATTTAAAAAATAGATAATAGATACTAAAGTGTAAAATAAATATGAAAAACTAATAAGGAACAAGCATGCTCATTTTAACGCACAAAGATATTGAAAAATTTTATACCATGAAAGAAGCGATAGTAGCGGATAAACAAGCGTTGAAAATCTATACCCAAGGAAACAGTGATGTACCATTACGAATCAATTTTGATATGCAAAAAGGTCAATGCTTATTTATGCCCGCACATATTAAAGGTAGCGATATTGTGGGTATCAAAATTGTCTCCGTATTTCCTGACAACCCAAAATTGGGCAAACCATCAGTTCCTGCTCAAGTTTTAATGTTAGATCCACAAACAGGTGAAGTTTGTGCCATATTAGATGGTACCTTTGTCACTCAGCTTCGTACAGGTGCCGTTCAAGGTGCGGCAACTGATTTGTTGGCTCGTAAAGATGCCAGTCGAGCTGTGTTGATCGGTACTGGCGGGCAAGCGATATCCCAATTAGAAGCAATGTTAACTGTCCGCTCACTTAATGATGTAGCTATTTTTGATATTGATATGCAAAAAGCAAAAAAATTTACTGATGATATGAAACACCGTTTTGCCCATTTTTCAACTAATTTTTATTTTTCACAGAATTTGGATGAAGACATTAGCCAAGCTGATATCATTACTTCGGTGACAACATCAAAAGTTGTAACGTTTAATGGCGATAAAGTAAAACCCGGTACACATATTAATGGTATAGGTGCTTATACACCAGAGATGCACGAAATTCCAAAGAACATTGTTGAGAAAGCTAATATTCGAGTGGTTGATACCAAAGAAGGGGTGTTTGCTGAAGCCGGTGATATTATTGATCCAATTAAACAAAAATTAGTATCGAAAGATGACTTTTTGGAGTTAGGAGATTTAGTGCTAGACCCAACTCAATGTCGGCAAAATGATCAACAAATTACGTTGTTTAAAACGGTTGGAACCGCAGTATTAGATGTGTATATTGGTTACGATATCTATCTTAAAGCCAAAGAAAAAGGAATAGGTACGTATTTATAGTAATTATTTGTTAGAATTATGGTGATTTTTTGTCAAAAAGTTTCAGGTAACTAGGTGTTTTAGTATAAAACTAGCTTTTTAGTTCTGCTTTTTGTGAACGTCCGAGTAATGCCATCGCTGCTTGTTTTGGATCTTTATGCTCATAAAGGATTTGATAAATTTGTTCAGTGATTGGCATATCAACATGATATTTTTGGGCGAGTAACCAAACTTCTTTTGTATTTTTACAACCCTCAACAACTTGAGCTATGGCTTCTTGCGCTTCTTGAATTGATTTGTTTTGACCAAGTAACATGCCAAAACGACGATTACGAGATTGATTATCGGTACAGGTTAAAACCAGATCGCCTAGTCCAGCCATTCCCATAAAGGTTGCAGGATCTGCGCCTAATACTGCCCCTAATCGCATCATTTCGGCAAGTCCACGCGTAATTAATGCTGTTCTTGCATTGGCCCCAAATCCAAGACCATCAGATAATCCAGCACCAATGGCGATCACATTTTTGATTGCACCACCAAGTTGCACACCTATAAAATCTTTACTGCTATAAACTCGGAAGCTTTTACTACAATGGAATAATGTTTGTAGTTGATTTAAAAAATGTTCATCTGTTGATGCCACAGTTACCGCTGTAGGTAATCCAGAAGCGACTTCTTTGGCAAATGTTGGGCCAGAGATAACCGCTAGTGGAATTTTATCGCCTAGAATTTCCTTCGCTACATCCTGTAGTAATCGACCTGTATCCACTTCAAGCCCTTTTGTCGCCCAAACAATTTTTGTATCTTGGCGTAAAAATGGTTTGATTTGAATTAGAATGCTTGCAAATGCATGACTAGGTACCACAATAAGCAAAATGGGTGAGGCTGAAACTGCTGTTTTTAAATCACTTTCAATCTGTAATCGATCTGGAAAATGAATATCTGGCAAAAATTGCTTATTTTGCCTATCATGCTGCAAAATGGTCATTTTATCTGGGTTATGTCCCCACAATAAAGTTGAGTAACCATTTCGTGCCAGTAGAATAGCTAAAGAGGTTCCATAAGATCCTGCGCCAATTACTGTTACTGCAGCATTTTTTTTCATAATAATCCAATAAATGTATTGTTAATTCACTAAAAGACAATAATTATTGCAATGTTTCTGTAGGTTCAGCTTGCTGTTGTTGTTGAAGATAATTAATGAATAACGCTTCAAAATTTACCGGCTCTAAATTTACTTGCGGGAATGTCCCTTTATTGACTAAACTCGAAATAACTTCACGCGCGTAAGGGAATAAAATGTTTGGACAATAAGCGCCAACACAATGTTGAATTTGACCTTCGTCGAATCCAATAAGTGAGAAAATACCAGCTTGAGTCACTTCACAAATATATGCAACTTCGTCTTGCTGTTTTACTGTCACTGTGACACGAAGCGCAACTTCGTATACATTTTCACTCAATACTTGTGAAGATGAATTTAATTCAAGATTCAACTCAGGTTGCCATTGTTTGGTAAAAATTTCAGGAACATTGTTAGTTTCAAATGATACGTCTTTGGTATAAATACGTTGAATAGCAAACTGTGTTTCGGGTTGTTGTGTATTGTTTTGTTCTGTCATGATAAAACCTTATTTTTAAATAATATTATTTTCTAACCAGTGGTAAATTTTCGCCGTTCCATCCAGCAATACCGTCCTTTAATGTAAAGACATTTAAAAAACCTTGTTTAACAAGTATTTCACCTATACCTGCTGATGATAAACCATTTTCATCAATCAAAATAACGATGTTTTCTTTAAATTTTTCAATTGTTTTTGCGCTCGCATTTTTAATATCGATAGGTAAAATATTGTGAGAATCAGTGATATGTCCTTTTTTAAAGCTATCTGCAGAACGAATGTCAACAATAACAGCTCCTTGCTTATTAATCATATGGATTGCTTGAGCATTATTGATGATTTTAACCTTAGATAGTTTACTTTTGATGGTTAGTACAATAATTGCAACAAACAACACAACCCAACCTACAGAAAGTAAAAGATGATTTTTTATAAAAGGCAGCATTTCGAGAGTGATAAAGTCCATACTTGTATAATTACCTAGTTTTTTCAATATAAGGAGAGATTATAGCGATATTGCGTGATGAAATATAGTGCCAATAATTGAAAAATTGATTTATAGTAAATTGTTTTATTTTAAAAGATTGTAAAACATGTCTGATATAAGGCAAATTTTTAATGCAATTTAAGGTACCTATCTTACTATTTTTATTATTTTTTCTGTTTAGTCTGTGATTGCTGAGAGTGATATAGATGATTGCCACTACGGCATGGTAATGTATCATTGATTCAAGTGTAAATATTGTCGATTTAGACGGTTAAACGGCAGTGAAAGTATCATGAATGATTTTGGTGCATCAGATTGGTGCTTATCTAACTATTATGGTGCAATATTGGGATCCATGTTACTATTTTTAGCGTTTGCTTCATAAATGTATCGTTGGAAAATTGGCATAATCTTTGCATACAATTTATTTTATATAGATGAATATAGCCAATTATCTTTAAAAATTGCTTTTTATACAGAATAATTAAATTATTTGTTCTTAATGGAGAATATAAATGTCTACACTAAAAGTTTTAACACTAATTAAAGAAAATGATGTTAAGTTTGTTGATTTACGTTTTACTGATACAAAAGGTAAAGAACAACACGTTACAATTCCTGTTAGTCAAATTGATGCCGATTTTTTTGAAGATGGTAAGATGTTTGATGGTTCATCAATTGCAGGTTGGAAAGGTATTAATGAATCAGATATGGTGTTAATGCCTGATACATCAAGTGCTGTTATCGATCCGTTTTTTGAAGATGTGACATTAAATATCCGTTGTGATGTTTTAGAGCCAGCAACGTTGCAAGGTTATGATCGTGATCCACGTTCAATCGCTAAACGTGCAGAAGAGTATCTAAAATCATCAGGTATTGCTGATACGGTTATTTTTGGACCTGAACCAGAATTCTTTTTATTTGATGATGTCCGTTTTGGTTCGCCAATGTCTGGTAGTTTTGTGCATATTGATGATATTGAAGCAGCATGGAATTCTGGTACAAAATATGAAGAAGGCAACAAAGGGCATCGCCCAGGCGTAAAAGGTGGATATTTCCCACTTCCACCCGTTGATTCATCGCAAGATATCCGTTCTGAAATGTGTTTAATTATGGAGCAACTTGGCTTAGTGGTTGAAGCTCACCATCATGAAGTGGCAACTGCGGGTCAAAACGAAATTGCCTGTCGCTTTAATACGCTAACTAAAAAAGCTGATGAAGTGCAAATCTATAAATATGTCGTACAAAATGTGGCTCATGCTTATGGCAAAACAGCGACCTTTATGCCAAAACCGATGTTTGGTGATAATGGTTCAGGTATGCATTGTCACCAATCATTAGCGAAAGATGGCGTAAATTTATTCGCTGGGGATAAATATGCGGGTCTTTCAGAAATGGCACTATTCTATATTGGCGGTATTATCAAACATGCGAAAGCCATCAATGCATTTACTAACCCTGCAACTAACTCTTATAAACGTTTAGTACCAGGTTATGAAGCGCCAGTTATGCTTGCTTATTCTGCACGTAACCGTTCTGCGTCAATTCGTATTCCTGTTGTGACTAGCCCTAAAGCACGCCGTATTGAGGTTCGCTTCCCAGATCCAGCAGGTAATCCATACTTATCATTTGCTGCACAGTTAATGGCTGGTTTAGATGGTATTATTAATAAAATTCACCCTGGTGATGCGATGGATAAAAACTTATACGATTTACCACCAGAGGAATCTAAATTAATTCCTCAAGTCGCGGGTTCGCTTGAAGAGGCTCTTAATGCATTAGATGCAGATCGTGAATTCTTAACGCGTGGTAATGTCTTTACTAATGATACTATTGATGCATACATTGATTTAAAACGTCAAGATGTTGATCGTGTACGTATGACGCCACATCCGGTTGAATTTGAATTGTACTATAGCCTATAAATTATTTTTTATATAACTTAACGTTTTACCCACCGCTTGTTGGCGGTGGTTTCTAATCAGGACGGAAATCCAACGATGACATTTAATAATGAATCTGATGCTAATCTTGTTCTCGATTCTATGATTACAAGTATTTTATTACTTGATACAAAACTCAATATTCTCTATGCCAATACTGCTGCACAGCAGTTATTAGCGCAAAGTTCTAAAAAATTATTAGAAAGTTATCTTCCCGATTTATTGGGGTATTTCTCTTTAGATATTGATTTGATGCTTAGTGCATTAGCACAAAATCAAGGTTTTACAGATAATGAAGTCAATTTAGTTATTAATAATGAGTTACATATTTTATCGCTGACAGCTCAACTATTAGGTAATGGTCGAATATTAATTGAAATGGTGCCGTTAAATAATCATAAACGCCTTAGCCAAGAACAATTACAACAAGCTCAGCAAAGTGCTGCTCGTGAATTAGTTCGAGGACTTGCTCATGAAATTAAAAATCCACTAGGTGGGCTCAGAGGTGCAGCTCAATTATTATCACGAGAATTACCAAAAAACGAATTACAAGATTACACAAAAATTATTATTGAACAAGCCGATAGACTAAGAAATCTTGTTGATAGGTTGTTAGGTCCACAACAGCGATTACACCAAAAAGAACAAAATATTCATCAAGCAATAGAACGAATCTATGCTTTGTTGTGTTTGGAAAAACCAATCAATATTGAAATTCTGCGTGATTATGATCCTAGTCTACCGGATTTAACTCATGACTCTGAACAAATAGAGCAGGTAATTTTGAATATTGTTCGTAATGCTTTACAGGCTATTGGTTCTAAAGCTGGCACAATTACCATTAGAACAAGAACGGCTTTTCAGGTTACTTTACATGGCCAGCGTTATCGGCTTTGTGCTCGTATTGATATTGAAGATAATGGACCGGGTGTTCCTGTTCACATACAAGATACCTTGTTTTATCCTATGGTTAGTGGCTATGAAGGAGGGACAGGTATTGGGCTTTCGATTGCACATAATATTGTTGATCAACATCACGGTAAAATTGAATTTAATAGTTGGCCTGGGCATACAGCGTTTTCTGTCTATTTGCCAATTAGGCAGTGAGGTAAATTAAAATGAATGTTTGGATTGTTGATGATGATAGTTCTATTCGGTGGGTACTTGAAAAAGCATTAGCGAATGCTCATTTCAACTGTGTCAGTTTTACCAGTGGTCAAGAGGTTATTGATGCATTAGATGCACATGTGCAAAAACCAGCTGTATTGATTTCTGATATTAAAATGCCAGGGCTTGATGGTTTAACATTGCTTCATCACGTGAAAGAGCAAATGCCAAATTTACCAGTAATTATTATGACTGCGCATTCAGATCTTGATGCGGCAGTAAATGCTTATCAAAAAGGGGCTTATGATTATATTCCTAAGCCCTTTGATGTCGACGAAGTTATTCAGCTTGTAGAACGAGCTATTTTACAAACTCAAAATAACAAAACCAGCAATAATACAACCGCGAAAGCATCAACTGGCATTATTGGTGAGGCACCTTCAATGCAAGACGTGTTTCGTATTATTGGTCGATTATCTAAATCATCTATTAGCGTATTAATTAATGGTGAGTCAGGAACGGGTAAAGAGTTGGTTGCTAAGGCATTACATACCCATAGCCCTCGTTCACAATCACCTTTTATTGCATTAAATATGGCGGCAATCCCTAAAGATCTCATTGAATCTGAGCTTTTTGGGCATGAAAAAGGCGCATTTACTGGTGCGGCTCAAATTAGACATGGGCGTTTTGAACAAGCTAATGGCGGGACTTTATTTTTAGATGAAATTGGTGATATGCCACTTGATGTACAAACTAGATTATTAAGAGTGCTTGCCGATGGGCAGTTTTATCGTATTGGTGGTTATTCGCCAGTAAAAGTAGATGTGCGCATTATTGCCGCCACACATCAAAATTTAGAAACAAGAGTAAAAGAAGGTAAATTTAGAGATGATTTATTTCATCGTTTAAATGTGATTCGTATAGTGCTTCCTCCTTTACGGGATAGAGCGCAGGATATTCCAAAACTTGCCGAACATTTTTTACATACTACAGCGAAAGAATTAGGTGTTGATGGTAAAATATTGAGTCCCGAAGCATTAAGTGTTTTATGTCGATTTAATTGGCCTGGTAATGTGCGTCAGCTTGAAAATACTTGTCGCTGGGTGACGGTAATGTCCTCAAATCAAGAGGTTTTAGTTCAAGATTTGCCACCAGAACTGTTGCAATTATCAACGACAAAAACAATGGTCACAAATGAAAATATTACCATGCACGAAAACCACTTTGCTCAACAAGAAACCGATTGGAAAGTATTACTAGAACAATGGGCAAAACAAGCGCTCACGGAGGGTAAAAGCGGTATTTTGACTGAGGCAATAAACGATGTTGAACATATCTTATTAAAAAGTGCACTTAATTTTACACGAGGCCATAAACAAGAAGCGGCTTATCTATTAGGTTGGGGGCGAAATACATTGACTCGAAAACTTAAAGATTTATCGCTAGATCGCAATAAAAATCTCTAACTATCAATATTAATTATGCTATTGAATGAATCAATAGCTTTTTTATCTACTTATTCATATCACTACTATTTATGCCATTTATGGCATATTGCGTTGCTAAACACTTAAAGTTCATTGAACCCTACCTATTTTTTGGTTACAATCATAATGTAAATGATAATTATTATAATTATCGTTTTTTGTTTTTTATTCGGCTGATAATTAGGAGTTATAATGTATTCATATATCAAAGTGAAATTTTTAGTTTTACTTACCGTATTACTTGTTTTGGTTGGATGTGACAATAAAAAAGAACAGCAAATACCAGCGAAAACGATTACCGTTGAGCATGCTCAAGGCAAAACCGATGTACCTGAAAATCCAAAAAAAGTTGTTGTTTTTAATATTGCAACGCTTGATATTATTGATGCTTTAAATATTCCTGTCTCGGCTGTTCCGCAATCTGATGTGCATTTACCTGATTTTTTATCTAAATATAGTGATAAAACCTATACTAATGCTGGAACCTTGTTTGAACCAAATTATGAAGTATTAAGCACAATTGAGCCTGATGTTATTATTGCTGGTGGTCGTGCTAATGATGCTTATAAAAAATTGAATGACATTGCACCGACAATTTCTTTAGATATTGATCCAAAAGACTTTTTAGGTAGTTTAACTCAACGAACAGAGCAGTTAGGCACTATTTTTAATAAGCAAGACGAAGCTAAAAAGCTTATTACTGATTTTAATCAAAAGATTGAAAAATTAAAGCCAAAGACAAGCACTGCTGGAGGTGCATTAGTGATTATGGTTAATGGCGGTAAAATGTCGGCTTATGGTCCAAAATCTCGTTTTGGTTTTGTGTTTGATATACTTGGTTTTCAACCTGCAACCACATTCCAAGAAGCTGGACGCCATGGTAATGCGGTGACCTCTGAATTTATCTTAAGTGTTAATCCGCACTGGTTGTTTGTGTTAGATAGAGATAGTGCAATTGGTAATAAAGAAGCACAATCTGCACAGCAAGTACTAAGCAATGACTTAATTGAAAAAACAGTGGCATGGCAAAATCAACATATTATCTATTTAGATTCATCATCTATGTATATTGCAGGCGGTATTCAAACTTATAGCCGTTTGATAGATCAAATTAGTGAAGCTTTACAAAAAACATCAACAAATTGATGTAAAACATGATTAAGTCCTTTTATATTATTGCAGGCATTTTCATTTTATTGATAATGGCTGCAATAAGTTTATTTATTGGCGCAGGGCATGTGACGCTATTTGAGCTATGGTCTGATAGCAACATGCGCGAGATTTTTTTTGTAAGCCGTGTGCCTAGAACTGCTGCTTTATTACTAGCTGGCAGTGCTATGAGTGTTGCTGGTTTAATTATGCAACTGTTAACACAAAATCGATTTGTTGAACCCTCGTTGGTCGGTACAACTCAATCTGCTAGTCTTGGCTTATTAGTGATGATGGTTTTAGCGCCTGGTGCAAGTGTTATGACTAAAATGGTCGTTGCCAGCTTATTTGCCATGCTTGGTACAATGATTTTTATGGCAATTTCTCGAAAAGTCATCTTTAAATCTGCTTTGATGGTACCACTTATTGGTATTATGTTAGGAGCAGTTATTAGCGCAATTACAACTTTTTTTGCCATGTATTTTGATTTGTTACAATCACTTGGTGGTTGGGAATCGGGTGATTTTTCTGGAGTTTTACAAGGTCGTTACGAATTATTATGGCTGGTCGGCGGATTGACATTACTCGCTTGTTGGAGTGCAGATCAATTTACTGTAGCTGGTTTAGGTCGAGATTTTTCAATTAATGTTGGGCTTAATTATCGACTTGTTATGTTGACAGGACTTATTGTTATTGCATTAATTGGCGGTATTGTGGTTGTGGTAGTGGGTGTTTTACCATTTTTAGGATTGATTGTACCAAATATTGTTAGTTTATTATTTGGTGACAATGTCCGTAAAACTATTCCATGGATCTGTTTATTTGGTAGTGGGTTAGTTTTAATTTGCGACATCATTGGGCGCATTATTCGCTATCCATTTGAGATTCCAGTTAGTGTGATTCTAGGCGTGGTTGGCGCTATTATTTTTTTAATATTGTTGGGTCGAAAACGCCATGTTAGTTAACCAAAAACGCCGTGCTTTATGCCAAAAAAGAGTATTTTTATTGTTTATTATTGCACTAATTTGCGTAACTTGCTTTATGACCTTTGGTCTTAAGGGCAATATCAGTTACATTTTGGTTCATCGAACATGGATTGTGCTAACTATGATCCTAGTTGCTTTTTCGGCTGCGACGTCAACATTACTTTTTCAAACGGTCACCAACAATCGAATCTTAACCCCTTCAATTATGGGATTTGAATCTCTGTTTGTGCTGATTCAAACTGTTGTGATCTTTTGCATTGATACACAAGGCATTCCTTATATCGGTACTATTGGCAAATTTGTATTTGAATCACTTTTATTAATCTTATTTTCTCTATTTTTGTATCGAGGTTTATTTACCAAGCTCAAACAAAACTTACATTTGGTGTTATTAATCGGCATAATTTTAGGTACATTATTCCGTAGTTTTTCTAATCTATTACAGCGTTTGATGACGCCGTCTGAATTTGCTGTATTACAAAGTCGTATTTTTGCGACATTTACACGCGCAGAGCCTGTATTGATTATCTTTTCATTAATGATTGCAGCTATTATTGGTCTATTTTTATGGCGCATGCGATTCAAGTTTGATGTGCTAGCATTGGGGCGTGATAATGCAATAAATTTAGGTATTGATTACCAAAAAAATATCACTATTATTTTGTTGCTAGTTTCTATTTTGGTATCGATATCAACAGCATTAGTTGGACCGTTTACTTTTTTAGGTCTTTTAATTGCTAATTTAGCTTATAGTATTAGTGGATCAAGCCAACATCGTTTTTTGCTTCCTACTGCTTTTTTATTAGGCGTTATTTTTCTTGTTGGTGGGCAAATGTTCTTAGAGCGAGTATTAAATATGGTTGGTGCATTATCCATTGTGATTGAATTTATTGGTGGTTCTTTGTTTATTTTCTTATTATTGAAAAAGGTTAGGATGTGATAAAAATAGCTAATGTTAGTAAAAACTATCAAACAATACCTGTACTAAAAAATGTCAATGCGACAATTTCACAAGGTGGGATCACTGCCATTATTGGTCCAAATGGAGCGGGTAAATCGACGTTACTATCGATTATCAGTCGACTTTTATTCGCTGACGAAGGGCAAATCAAAATTCAAAATATGGATGTAGTTAATACACCAAGTGATAAGCTTGCTACCTATTTATCTGTATTAAGACAGGAAAACCGTTTTACCAGTAGATTAACTGTTTTTGAGTTAGTCGGGTTTGGGCGTTACCCTTATACCAAAGGGCGCTTAAATGCTGATGACTATAATCATATTAATCGTGCACTTGATTTTTTAGATCTTACTGAATATAAAGAGCGCTTTTTAGATGAATTATCTGGTGGGCAACGGCAACGTGCTTATGTTGCCATGGTACTTTGCCAAGATACTGAATATGTATTACTTGATGAACCACTCAATAATCTCGATATGAAACATGCTGTTGCTATGATGAAACAATTGCGCCGTGCTGCCGATGAACTGGGTAAAACCATTGTGATTGTTATTCATGATATCAACTTTGCATCTGTATATTCAGATTACATTTTAGCCATGAAAAATGGCGAGCTAATATACCAAGGCAGCCCACAACAAATTATGAATTCGACTATTTTAGAAGATATATTTGATACACCAGTTAAAATTGAAAATGTCCATGATCAAAATATTGCTATTTATTACTAATGATTAATGAACTTATCATTTTTGGTAAGATCTAACGAAATCCTATTTTTTTGATTAGTCATTTTTATCTTTAGGCTTTTTGTATAAAACGTAAAATACAGATAACTTATTGATTAGACATTAGAATCGATATTTACAAATTATTTTGATTCAGGTTAAATAACTAACTATATTTAGTTGGGATGGTATTATGAAATTAGAACAAATCGCTCTTTTGGCTGGTGTTTCAACAACAACAGCGAGTTATGTGATCAATGGAAAAGCCAAAAAGTACCGCGTAAGTGACAAAACAGTTGAAAAAGTCATGTCGGTGGTAAAAGCGCATAATTACCAACCTAATGCCGTAGCAGCAGGCCTTAGAGCCGGTAAAACACGTACTATCGGTTTTATTATTCCTGATTTAGAAAACAACAGTTACACCCGCATTGCCAATTATTTAGAACAACTAGTAAGAAAAGAAGGGTATCAATTATTACTAGCATGTTCTGAAGATGATCCACAAATCGAAAAAGAGTGCGTCAAGCATCTTCAGCAACGTCGAGTAGATGCTTTGATTATTTCATCATCATTCGTTTCTGCTCAGGATTATATTTTTTATGACGACTGGCAAAACGAAAAGATTCCATTATTCGCACTTGATAGAATATTATCTATATCTAAATTTAGAAATATTGTAGGTGCCGATAAACAAGATTCTAAATCACTGGCCCAAGCATTTAATAACTTTGTAAAAGATTCAGTGGTTTATATCGGGGCTTTACCAAACTTGTCGGTTAGTCAACTTCGTCTAGATGGCTTTAAAGGTATCAAATTTAATAATTGTAGTAAAATTGATTTTTTATATGCAAATAACTATAGTCGTCAAGATGCTGATTTTGCCTTTAGTCAATGGTTAGAAAACCATGAAATGCCTAATGGCATTTTTACTACTTCTTTTTCTTTATTACAAGGAAGTATTGATGCAATTTTAAGAAAATTTGGACATCTACCCGAAGCCTTAACGATTGCTACCTTTGGTGATAATGAGTTATTAGACTTTTTGCCATGTAAAGTCATATCGCTTTCACAAGATCACAAAGAAGTTGCCAATGTAACAATAAAATTGTTTTTAAACTATCTGCATAACGAGAATTATCAATCAGGTACGACAATAATTCCGAGGCGATTGATCTATCGAGGTAGCTTAAGCCGTTAAGATATTGATAGACACCAAACGCAATATTGGCTTTAAAACAGTTTAAATTTTAAATAAAAAATAAGATCCAGATCACAAATTATTGATCAATAGAAATAATTTATTTGATAATTAATATTAATTTATTCATTATTGCTGAAACGATTCAATAATGTTAATTCAAGGATTTATATT
Source organism: Gilliamella sp. X-57 (assembly GCF_057063565.1). NCBI lineage: Bacteria > Pseudomonadati > Pseudomonadota > Gammaproteobacteria > Orbales > Orbaceae > Gilliamella > Gilliamella sp. X-57. The sequence continues at coordinate 58,961 of NZ_JBXSQI010000016.1, forward strand.
TGCTGAGTCATTTTAGTCGACCCAACATTTTAACCCAGAGGTATTTATTATATGTTTCATTTAGTTAAAGAAAACATTCATTTAAATGAACAAGCTACAAATAAAACAGAAGCAATAAAGAAAGTTGCATCGGCATTAACCCAAGCAGGATATGTTGAAGATGGTTATGTCGATGGCATGCTTGAACGAGAATCTCAAGCAGCGACATATTTAGGCATTGGTCTTGCTATTCCCCATGGCACTACTAAAACTCGCCATTTGGTAAAAAAAACAGGGGTGCAAGTATTTTGTTTTCCTAATGGCGTTGAATGGGGGGATGATGGTGAAAAGGCCTATCTTGCAATTGGTATTGCAGCAAGTTCTGATGAGCATTTAGAATTACTTCGTCAACTTACTCATGTGCTTGGTGCTGATGGGGTAGAGGAACGAATCAAAAAAATTCAATCGGCTGACGAAGCAATTGCCATTTTAACTGGCAAAACAAGTCCAGAAGATAGTCAATTTACTGTAAATGAATCTGCATTATTATTGGATATTCCTGCTGATAGTTTATCAACACTACAAGCATTAAATGCATCACGTTTAAAACAGCAAAATGCAGTCAATGCAAGTTTTATTGCTGATGTATTAGATAATAAACCAACTTACCTAGGCGAGGGTGTTTGGTTAAATGATAGCAAAGAAGGTAATTTAAAAAATGCGGTGGCGATTAGCCGTACCACTAGTAATCTCAATGAAGATGGTAAGCCTGTTAAGTTACTTATTACTATGTCAGTCGTTGATGATTCTGTTTCTGAAATTATAAATAACATTGCTACTTTAGCTTTTAATCAAAAATTAGCGTTACTATTATCAGCAAATATTGATGGGCTTATCAATCTTCTGTTATCTGGCTGTCAAACTGTAGGATCTGATGAATCAGAAATTCAATCAACTTCTCCAAATGAGTCGGCTATTACCGAATCAAACAATGAATCATTAAGTCGTGAATTTATTATTCCTAATGAGAATGGTTTACATACTCGCCCATCGTCTGTTTTAGTCAAACTCGTTAAAGAATTTAACAGTAAAGTAACTGTTGCTAATTTAGATGGCAAAGGCGAGCCAGTGAGTGCAACAAGTTTAATGAAAATTGTTGCATTGGGTGCCAAAAAAGGCAGTCGATTAAAATTTACAGCGGTTGGTGATGATGCGGCTCAAGCACTTGATGCTATTGGTAAAGCGATTGAAAGCGGTCTAGGTGAGGGTGTTTAAATGACTTATCGTATTGCAACAATCACCTTAAATCCTGCTTATGATCTTTTAGGTTTTTGCCCAAAAGTGGAGCTTGGTGATGTTAATTTAGTCCAAACTAATGCGTTACTTGCTGCTGGTAAAGGCATCAATGTGGCTAAGGTTTTGTCTGATTTAGATGTTCAACTAACTGTCGGTGGATTTTTAGGTAAAGAAAATCGTGATGGCTTTAATTTATTATTTAAATCATTAAATGTGGTTGATAAATTCGAAACAATTGCGGGGCGTACACGTATTAATGTTAAGTTGACCGAAGAGAATAGTGAAGTAACAGATTTGAACTTTTCGGGCTTTACTATTAGTGAGCAAGACTGGCAAAACTTTGTAAAAAACTCTCTTGAATGGTTAAAAGACATTGATATGGTTGCTATTAGTGGTAGCTTACCTGCTGGAGTATCACTTGATAAATTTACAAATTGGATGGAACAAGTTAAAGCGATTTGTCCAAAAATTGTATTCGATAGTAGTCGAGATGCATTGGTCGCAGGATTAAAAGCAAAACCATGGTTAATCAAACCAAATGATAAAGAGCTTGAAATGTGGATAGGTCGTAAATTATCGACATTGGATGATGTAAAAAAGGCTGCTATGGAGTTAGTTAATGGCGGCGTTGACAATGTCATCATTTCGCTTGGAAGCAAAGGTGCATTATGGGTCACTAAAAATGAAGCATGGTTAGCAAAACCACCTAAATGCCAAGTAGTTAGTACTGTGGGGGCTGGCGATTCAATGGTCGCTGGTTTAATGTATGGTTTAATCACTGAGCAATCAATTAAAGACACTTTAGTCTTTGCATCAAGTGTTGCGGCTCTATCGGTTGGACAGGCTGGTGTTGGCATTGCTGAGCGTCAAGCTGTAAATAATATGCTAGAAAAAATTGAAATAATTGCTGCATAAGGAGTATTCATGAATATATATATTATTGAAGGTAGTCATGCAGGTCCAGTTAATGGACGTTTAGCTAAAGCAGAATTAGCTTTAGCGGCAAATGCCTTAAATTTAAACATCGTTGACACTGCTGCATCAGCAGATATTATTGTTGCTGTCGGTTCGGGAACCATTAGTGATAAATCTGTGGTTGGCAAAAAAGTGTATGTCGTTGAAGACTTAAATCAACTTTTTGCTAATCCAAAACAGATTTTAACTGATGCACAAAATAAAGCGAGTGTTTATCAACAATCTGCCGAGGTGACACCAACAGCAACGTCAAGTCATGGTGTAAAACGTATTGTTGCTGTTACTGCTTGTCCAACAGGCGTTGCTCATACTTTTATGGCGGCAGAAGCCATTGAAGAAGAGGCCAAAAAACGTGGTTGGTGGTGTAAAGTTGAAACTCGCGGTTCAGTTGGTGTTGGTAATGAATTAACACCAGAAGAAGTCGCTTCTGCCGATGTGGTTATCGCTGCTTGTGATATCGATGTCGACTTAAGCAAATTTGCGGGTAAAAAACTTTATCGTACCAAAACAGGTCCTGCCCTGAAAAAAACAGCACAAGAATTTGATAAAGCATTTGAAGAAGCAACGGTTTATCAGCCAGCAAACGCTGCAAAAACTGAATCAAGCAATGATAAAAAAGGTGTTTATCAACATCTATTAACTGGCGTATCTTACATGTTACCAATGGTGGTTGCTGGTGGTTTGATTATTGCGCTTTCATTTGCTTTTGGTTCATTTGAAATTGTTGAAGGGGTGCAAAAATTAATAGGTGAACCGCATTTAGCTCAAATTGGAGGGCTTGCTTTCTCACTTATGGTACCATTGCTTTCAGGTTATATTGCTTATTCTATTGCTGATAGACCTGGGCTTGCACCGGGGCTTGTGGGTGGTTTACTTGCGGTATCAACTGGAGCAGGCTTTTTAGGTGGGATTATTATTGGTTATTTTGCTGGTTATTTGGCGCTATTAATCACAAAATATTTACCATTACCAAAAACGCTAGAAGCATTAAAGCCAATATTAATCGTACCACTATTTGCAACGCTTATTACAGGTCTTGTGATGCAATTTATTGTTGGTACTCCTATTGCATGGTTAATGAACGCTGTAACAGTATGGCTAAACTCAATGGGTACGGCGAATGCGGTTATATTGGGAGCTATTTTAGGCGGAATGATGTGTACTGATATGGGTGGTCCAATTAATAAAGTTGCTTACGCATTTGGTACTGGTTTAATTTCAGCTCAAGTTTATGCACCAATGGCAGCGGTTATGGCTGGTGGTATGGTTCCACCGTTAGCTATGGGCTTAGCAACACTTATTGCGAGCAAAAAATTTGCTAAAACTGAACAAGAAAGTGGTAAAGCTTCATTGGTATTAGGCTTGTGCTTTATATCCGAAGGGGCAATTCCATTTGCTGCTCGTGATCCATTACGTGTTATCCCATGTTGTATTATTGGTGGGGCAATTACTGGTGGCATGGCGTTAGCCTTTGGTTCAACATTAATGACACCACATGGTGGGTTATTTGCCTTAGCAATTCCTGGCGTGGTTAAACCTGTAGTTGGTTACTTGTTATCTATTGTGACTGGTTCTGTTATTGCTGGTGTGGCTTATGCATTTATCAAACAACCAGAGTCAGAAGCTGCAACTGCCGCTTAATTTTAATCATATAAATAAAAGCGCCATCAAAAGATGGCGTTTTTTATCATCAATACATTATTTTTTTACCCAACGCTGTAGATCTTTAGGAATAAAGTGATCTATTTGTTGTAATATCAATTGTGGATCTTCCGAAACGATTAAGGTTTTATAAAAACTATCTCGAACAAATCCTTCATTCACGGCATGTTGTAAAAAATTGAGCATAGGCTGCCAAAATTCAGCTGGATTAAATAAAGCCACTGGCTTTTTGTGATAACCGATTTGCATACCCGTCCAGACTTCAAAAATTTCTTCTAGCGTACCTGTTCCGCCTGGCATTGCAATAAAGCCATCGGCAAGCTCAGACAGTCTTGCTTTGCGCTGATGCATATTATCCACCACTTCTAAACGAGTGATACCGTGGTGAGCCGTTTCGGCTTTGACTAAACGTTCAGGAATGATGCCAATTACCTCGCCTCCATGAGCTAAGACTGCGTTAGCAATAATACCCATTAAGCCTTTATTACCACCACCATAGATTAAACGCCTGTTTTGCTCAGCTAATATTTTACCTAATTGTTCAGCATGAGTCCGATATTCTAGGCGACTACCATCGCTTGCACCACAAAAAACACAAATATTTTTTTTCATCAATTTTATTCTACCTTTTATATCATTTACCTATTATTTTAACACAGTAATCACAGAATTTGCTTATAAGCTGAGCAGTTGATTTTGTTTAGTGTTTTAGAGATTGACATTGTCATTATAAATAGTTAATATTCTGCGTGTTAAGTGTTCCTCCATAGTTCAGTCGGTAGAACGGCGGACTGTTAATCCGTATGTCACAGGTTCAAGTCCTGTTGGAGGAGCCAATTTCCGAATCCTTATAGCCTGTTTATAGCAGGTTTTTTTGTATCTTAAAATACCTACTTATTTATTTCGTTGTTACAACAAATACGCTTAAAACCACGTTTTTTTGGGGATATGTATTTAATTTTTTAATCTTCTTATCAAATTAATGAGTTGCTAAAAGAAATTAAAATGAACACATTGGATTGAATGTTATCATTGTAGTTATTTTTAAATATTAATTAAAATTAACTTAGTGAATGAATGGTTTTTATAGTAAAAAAACATTCCCATAATATTGTAAGGTCAATATAGCTGCCCTTTCACCGCGCTAGAATGCGTCGACAACTAAGCGAGGTTAGCACAACAAGTATGGATGTTTGGCGAGTTTGGGCTTTGTTAGGAATAAATTTGAACACCTGAGCAAAGTGAAGATGACATCAAAAGGCGAGTATCAGGTTGATACGAGTAAATATAAGTCGGTCGCATTCTGTAGCTAAAGTGTGGGGTGTTAAGGAATTTGCTAATTTCCTAACTTGACCGTTGTCACTGTTGCTATTGATTCCACCACAAAAAACTCAAAATGTCCGAAACCCAACCACACAAATTATTGTCAAATATTGTCACCCGAACCCAAAAACTATAAAAATAGTCAGGTAGTGCATTGATTTTATTATTTTTTTATCTTGTTGTTTTTTTCAAAAATCAAAAATTTCAACCATTTAAAGTTTTCTTCAAAGCTTAACCCATTCTTTCCTTTACATTCCCTTACAAAAAATTCCCCAAAAAAACTAGCCAAGCTTTTTTTAAATATTATAATTTTAACGGTAAAAATTAAATTAGCTCATTTTACAGGCTAATAATCATAAAAAAACAAATAAAACAATATTTTATTTGTAAGGTGGAATGTTATGAAGTATAATCTTGGACAACAGACAACAGACAACAGACAACAGACAACAGACAACAGACAACAGACAACAGACAACAGACAACAGACAACAGACAACAGACAACAGACAACAGACAACAGACAACAGACAACAGACAACAGACAACAGACAACAGACAACAGACAACAGACAACAGACATGGCAAACCTATGACTTAAATTTATCAAATAATCGCATTAGACGGTTTTTTATCCTTTCCTCGTTTATATCATCAAAATTATCCACCGAATTTTTTGCAAAAATCCCGTTGGCATTAACGCCAGTGTTGTTATTGCCATATTCGCTCAGCTCACAGGCATTAACAGTGCATACTAGCCAAGTGATTCAAGGTAGTGCGCCGTATTTAACGTTTGATGGAGGTCAAACTAAAGTGACTACCACTGACGCGTTATTGTTGATTACCTTGCCAGATGGTACAACGGTTACGCCATCAACCAATACATCAAGTGCAACAAATCCAATAAGGCTAATAAATGGAAATACCTTTAGTGATATAGGGATGTTGGTGCCGCCGTCAACCAACTCAATAGGACTAGATGCACTTATTCGAGCGCCGTATAATTATTGGGGAGATGATGATGGAGATGGTCGGGATACTAATGGGGTGACTGCAACGGGGAGTATATCGGTGAGTTTTACTGATAAGAATGGTAATGCAGTAAGTCGTAGTGATACATTAAATATATGTAGTGCACCTTATAAGGTAACATTAAGTAGTACAGATGGTAATTTAACTACCCAGTATGGTATACCGAATAGCAGGAATTTCGATGGTCGTACGGTGACGTATTATATCAATCCAAATTCACAGCCTAAAGTTTGTTACGCAAGGCCGAGTCTTTACTATGGTGAAGATGAAGCGGCAGGACCTGCTAGCATATGGAATTCTGATAAGGGTTTTTTAACTCAGTCAACAAATTCAACATTCTACGACCGAAATTTTCCTACTACGGGTGCTGATGGATTATATTTTGATTTAGATATAGGTGGGGTGGATGCAAGTCAATTGACCTGGTCGCCTGTTACTCATGGTGGAATAACGGCTACTGTAAATTGGACACTGCCTCTTTCTGGCTCATTCGCAACCTCATGGGGAAGTATAACAGAATACGATGCATGGATTAGTGATAAATCTCAGTATGTAACGCGGGTAACATTAAATGGTCCTAGAGCAAGTGATGCGCAAATACAGTTAGATAATCCTAGTCCACTTCGTAGACCTATTTTACCGCAGACCTTTGAATTAGAGGGTAGGGATAGAAGTGGTAATGTGGTGATTAAGTATGGTTTTGTTTTGCAGAAGTGGTTTATCAATCGAGGTCATAAATGGAGGAGCTATTCCGAACAAGCATCGTGGTGTAGTAGTTTGGGGTATCGTTTGTCACGAGTCAGAGATTTAACCAATTCGAAATGTGGTAAGGATAAGTGGTTTCCATGCTTAGAAGGCATAGAGGGTGCCACGCCGTCATCAAGTGGTAATTATTTCCAGCGTCAAATAGGAGCAGGCTTTTTACCCGAGTGGGGCTACATAAGTTATTACCCTGATGAAGTTTTCCAGACTAACGGCTTTTGTGTAGATTCTGACTATGGCAGCAAGGTTATTATCACAGGTGAGTACTACGATGTAGTCTACGGCGACGATAACTCTGACTTTGACCGTTTCAGTGTTATTTGCACCGCACCTTAACTTTTAGCATTGAGTTCTTAATCATTAAGGCGCAGTGATACTTATATGACTGTAGTTGGCTAAGTTATCAAAGAACAGCCCCGAGTCAGTTTGGGAGGGAAGGCAGAGCTGCGAGTTTTGCGCTTTAATGACGGAAAATCAAAAAAAAACACTTCCCTGACTGACGACGCTTAAGCTGTGAAGAGTTACTCAACATAAACAATTAGACATTATCATAATAAAAATTGAGTAAAATTATTACCAAACAAAACAGGCTATTTTTTATCTGGTTTTTTTTGTATAAATGTCAAACGATTTTTTTATAAAAATATCAAAAAGTGATGATGTGTGATTGTAGTAAGGTGGTTTTTTGTGGCGTATAATTTGGTTCCCACTAAACAACTTTCTGACGTAAAATCAACATGAAATTTAATATAATCATTGCAGCCTTAATGGCAACCAGTTTATCTTGTGCTGCTGTAGAGCCTGCTCCGCATTGGGATTATGAAGGCGAATTTAAACCCGAAAATTGGGGAAAACTTTCACCTGAATTTTCAACTTGTGAAAACGGCAAAAATCAATCGCCGATCAATATTGAACATGCACTAAAAACGCACCATGATAAACTTAAACTGGTGTTTAAACCCAGCAAGCAAGAAATCATCAACAACGGCCATACCATTCAAATCAATGTTAACGAAGGTAATACCTTAGAAATTGATAATGAAATCTTTACGTTACAACAATTCCATTTTCATGCACCAAGCGAAAATATGATTAAAAGTAAACCCTTTCCGATGGAAGCTCACTTTGTTTATAAAAACGACAAGGGCGACTTAACGGTTGTTGGTCTTATGTTTAATAGGGGAAAATCTAACCCCGAATTAGCTAAAGCTTGGCAACATATTCCGACACAAGTAGGAAATACTGCGGCATTAAGTCAGTCGGTTAATATTAAGGCATTATTGCCAAATAGATTAGATTTTTACCGCTTTAGCGGCTCACTAACAACACCGCCTTGTACGGAAGGTGTGAGATGGATTATTTTAGAACAAGAAAGTAGCGCATCTGCCAAACAAATTGAAAAATTCCACTCAATCATGCATCACGATAACAACCGTCCAATTCAGCCTTTAAATGGTCGTGTGATAGTTGATTAATACTTTTTGGCTCTATCGGTGAGAACGAGTAGAGCCAATAATTACTGCACTTATCACTTATAACACACTAAAATATATAATGTATTTTTTAATGATTTTTCGTAATTAAATATTATACGCATACCGTATAAAAATTTTACGCTATCATCAAATAATATTAATACCCTGTCAAAACATGAAAATTTATGTAATCAGGGCTACTTTATTGATTTTATGTTCAGGTGTTTTTTATCTTTATCTTATCTTTAGTGCCTCAGCGTCTTGATAGTCATCACTCATATTCTATAAATATGAGTGGATAGGTTAAGCTAACTGACCCTTCTATCGTTATATGCTTTTAGGGATGAAAGCATGATTATTGGCAAATTAAGGTTAAATCATCAAAGAAAAGTTTCTCCAGCTCAAGAGCAATTGCGCCCACCAATATAGCAGCAATACTTAATCCTGCATGAATTACAAAACAAGTTGGGTTTGTAATAATGTACTTAATCCACAATTGATCACCTAATATAAATGATTAATGACTTAAATTTTAAAAAAGGTTATATTATTCAACACTAAAAATAGTGTTTTTTATAATTAAAAAGGAATAGTTAACATGAAAGGAAAAATTTTTAGTATTGCCATAATATTATTAGCTGGAGCTTGTATGCCCCTTTCAGCTAATGCAATTTATGAGATAACTTGCCCTGATTCTGTTCAGGTAAACGCTATTCCCACCGAATTAGAAACATTACCTGAAGGATGGCAAATATCCGAACAAAAAAATCTGTTGTTACGAGTTGATAGTGGTGAAGTATACCATGGTAAACCAGTGAATTTAGGACAGATGATACCCTTTACAACTACCATTAAAGGTAAAAAATATAAGGATTCATGGAGTGTTGATACTCGTTATGATACACCTAATGATACTGGTTATTGGTTTAATTGTTCTTATTCACGTAATCGGGTTCGCTTAATAAAACACATCGATCCAACCATGAAAACCTGCTGGGTAATCACTTCAAAAGATGCAAAAGGTAATATGAAAGTAAAACTAAATTGCGATAAAAAAATACATGAAGGTCGACAATCATACTCTAAAGGTGAAAATAAAGTTAGTTTAAGCTCTAACATCGGATAAAGTTAGATAGCAAAAATAGCCTTGGTTTAGATAGTTAATAGTCTAATGCATTTAACTTAATAAAATGATATTAACTATTAGAAATCATTGTATTTTTTATAAGATTAAGAAGGAATAGCAAACATGAAAGGTAAAATTTTAAGTTTAGCAGCAATTGTCGTAATAGGGGGGAGTCTTTGCCGTTCAGCTAATGCAAATCAAGAAATAGTTTGTCCCGAATCGGTAAAAATAAAATATGCTAAACCTGAACTAGAAGTTGTGCCTGAAGGCTGGGAAGTGTCTGAAAAAGGCTATGATAAGAATAAAATTAATGGTTTAATCTTGCCAGAAGATATCGCTCACACCAGTTCTCTTATTCGACTAAATCAAGTAGAAGTATATTCCGGAAAATCAACAGATTCAGCAAAAAGAATAAAAACCAAGCCCGCAATGATAAATGGGAAAAAATATAAGGCAGTTTGGTTGTTAGAGAGCAGTGATGATACTAATAAACTGAGCTTTTGGGCTAGCTGTAATTATAACTACAATAACGAAGTACAATTGACAAAGCCTATTGATGCATCACTGAAAACTTGTTGGGCAGTTGACACCCAAAATCAGCATCAAGGAACACTTGCTAAATTAGTGTGTAGTACTGAAAAAGCAAAATAAATTAATATTAGTTTGGATATTTCGGGGGATATGTTCACATTTCCCACAAAAGTTATACCTCAATAAAGATAGTAAAAGGTAGTCGTTTGTGACTGCCTTTTACTTTTGTCAGAGATTAGCGTTTTATATAGTCCTTTATCACACTTATAACCATATTGGAGCAAGTGAAATAAATAATGAAAATCTGGTTTGATTAAATCGTTATATAGATTGCTTCTCTATATGTTGATTTATAAAATCAATGACAGGTTGCCAAATTTCTTGTTCGGGTGCTTGATAATCCCATAAAGGTGTAACCAACTCATCTAATATTTGCAATTTAGCGAGAAAATTTTTTGAATAGGTTTGACGTTGTTCATCTGACATGGCTAGTAACCTTTCTGACGAAATGTATTTGCGCTTTTGCCGTGGGTTTTCAATAAAATTGCCTAAACTACATAATTCTTTCTCATTTTCACATTCTGAATAGGAAAAGGGATAAGTTTGTTCTACTTGTTCAAAAGCATCTGCAATTTGCGGTAAATTTACTGCTTTCATTGCTGGTACAACATATTTTGCTGTAGCATAATTCCATAAAAGATTACACCAACCATCACTTTGCCAATGACTAATGGTATGAATGACAACAAAAGCATAGAAAGCATTTCGATCCAGTTTTGTGCTTAGCTCTGATTCGCAAGGGATACACTCATAAATCTTATCAAAGAACGCGATGACATCTTCAAAATCAGATAGCTTTTGATTCTGAGTTAACATATTAATTGTTATCATATTATTTCCTTATCCTAATTTATTTGCATTTTAACATATTTGAAAAGCAATGAAATGCTATCTTAGCAGCAGTCTTAAAACTGTGCTGTTTTATGGGGTGGTTACAACCTGTCCCTTGATATTCACGTCCGTTATAGGTATAAATACATTCAATGATATAAGGACATTGGGCTAATACATCATTTTGTAGAAACTGTGTTGAGCTAAATTGGGATTTATCGGGGTATATGACCCCATAAAGCTCACGTAAAAAATCAGTCTCGTGTTTTTTTTCGTTTCATTTTTAAGTAACGGTAAACGTTTGGTGTCAACATAGAGCATTCCGCCTTGATAGGGTTTATTATCGCGCTTAGCTTATCTTCTTAATTTATCTTCAATGGACTTTTCAACTTTAACCAGATGTTTAATACCATAAAAGAGAGTTTTATATCGTTCGTTTTTACTTGTCAAAGGAACAAATGTAAATACCCCAAACTTAGTACAAGATTCAAGTAGAAAATAATACTCCTTGTTTAGGGTTTTATACTCAATCTGCGTCATATTATTTAATGCTTCATGAGGTTTTTCGTTGTTATAACTGGTTAGCCATTCTTCTGTTACCTTTCTTGCTTGTTCCAGATTATTAAATAGATATAAATCTAGTACCTCTGTGCGATAGATGCGATTAAATCGTTCCAATATACCCATTTTGATATGGGTTGCCGAGCTCAATATAATCAATGGCTATATCATGTGATTTAGCCCAGTTAATAAACGTATTTCCAGTGAATTCCGGTCCATTATCTACTCGTATTTTGAGTGGATAATTATGATATTCAGCCAGTTTATCCAGATAACGGGTGATCCTGCCAGCCGGCAAACTGACCGCAATATCAATGCCTAGCACCTCACGATTAAAGTCATCGATGACATTGAAGTGTGGATAATTCAACAGTAGATTCTTATATAAGCCCTTTAGACTCTATATAAATTAATCCAAATGATTTTTAAAGTTTAATATCACATACATCAGCTCTTTCCATATAATTTGTGGAAACTGAAGAAAATAGAATTTTTTTATTTTTATCAATAAAATAAGTTGCAGGAATAGGCAGTTTATACGTCTTATCATTATTAAATAATTCTAAATCTGCTCCCATGTTTTTATAGATATCACGAACATTTTCTTGCAGCGTAAAAACAAGCCCATATTTATCAGCAATTTCGTTCCCTTTATCAGAAAGTATTCTAAATTCGAGGTTATTTCGTACCGTTACATCGTGATTAAAATGAATAGTTTGAGGAGAAATCGCAATAACCGTTGCACTATCAATAAGATTGTTATTTATAGCTTCTTGGTAATGTGCTAATTCAGCCATACAAAACGGACACCAATTACCACGAAAAAAGCTAAGTATAACTGGATTATGTTGCAATGTATCGTAGAGCGAAATAGGTAGACCCTCAGCATCTGGCAACGTAAAATCAGGAGCTATATCACCGACTTTAAGAGCGTGGTTTTCTAAATTTAGCTCTATAAGTTCATGAAGTGATTGTCCGAACGCATTTAAAATATCAACTGGCACAGTTTGCGCCATTTCTTTTTGTATTAGCTCAAGTTTTTCATTTAATTTCATGATTATTTTCCTTTAGAGGTTTATTTATTGTGCGTATAGCTTTTTTAACAATACGCTGTGTAAATGCTGAATCACTTTCTGATAACCATTGTGAATAGAGGTCTGATACCCAACTTGGTCGAGTTTTACTTGCATCATTTAACCAATTAGCAACTGAATCTTGGACATATTTTTCAGGTTCGTTTTTTAATGGTTCAAGTAAAGAAAGAGCCATTTCAGGTTGTGTTTTTAACTCACTAATATGCTTAGACCAACCCCCTCTAGGCCTTAAACATTCAACAGCAAACCACCTAACGTAGGGATTTGGGTTTATTACCCAAGTAGAAAGTAATTGAATAGAAACAATTAAATCAGAAGATAATTTTTCTCGAACGGCCATCCAAACCCATTTGCAAACTCTAAAGTGGATATCTTTAGCGTAAGATTGAATCTGGATAAGTAATTCTTGTAGCGATAGTGGAGGTTTCTTTTGGGTAAGAACCACTCTAAATAAATGCTCTTGATCTATTTGTAAGCATTCATTGAGATTAGTCGTGGCACCAAGCCCGTTATTCAATATGTCAATACGATTCATTATTCGTAACACCCTGGTAATATGATATTGTTGGGGTAGATGATTTTTTAATCTGTTCAGTTAACTTTCCATGTATCGTATCACTCATAAAATACTGACTCATAAAGACCGAATGAAGTCGATATGGAGTAAAACCGAAGGTTCTTCCCATTGTCAGCAATTCATAATAACAATCAATAATCTGATCTACATGTAATACTATTAAAAGCCGATTATTCGGCATAATTATTAAGTACGGAGAGAAATAAGGTAGTTTTCGTTCACTTTTAATAAGCCCTTTGAGAACATATTCTCGACTTATCAACCAAATAGCTTCAAAAAACGCATCATACGTGGAAGCAAATTTTATTGTTATCTTATCTTTAATAAAAGATGATTTGTTAAGATGCGTAACAATTCTAAGATTCTTTGTTTCCTGAAGCATATCAGTAATCTCTAAATTCATAAATTATAATTAATCATCTTTAAGCTGAGACATTTTATTTAAAATACAAACGAGCGTTTTAATTTCAGAATCTGTTAAATTTTTTGTAATGTTAGCAATCCAAAGACTATGTTCCTTGAAGATTCGGTGTATCAAATCTTGGCCTTTTTTAGTCAGAGTAATATCAATTTTTCTTCCATCGGTGATGTCTTCAGTTTTATTGACCAATTTTTCTTTAACTAAAGAATGAATGAAAGAGGTTATCGTTGGTTTTGTAACTCCACTCAGAGTAGCAATTTCTTGCGGTGATAGCACCTTATGCTCAAATAGAAGTACGAGCACCATAAAACGCCCCTCAGATAACTGATAATCACTTAGTCGTTTAGCACATTCTTTGTCTATTCTCATTCCAGTAGAAAGTATACTAAAACAAGCTTCTACCGATAATATATTGGCTGCTTTATGTTTTTTAATAATACGAGCTAATGATATATATTTTTTTTCCAACTTCACGATTATGACCTCCTTTTAATATAGTTAGATGTCTAACTAAACTACCAAAAAAATAGTTAGACATCTAACTATATCTGGATTATAAAAAAAACATATTCCTTGTCAAGAAATATTAAAAAATAATTTCACTTAAGTATGAAGCTCATCAACAAAACAAATTAATACAGATTGTAACTATCCCCTAAAATAGTACAGCAAAAAAGTAGAAAATTCTCTATGATAAAAGTAAAAGGGGATTTAATTATGAAAAAATGACTGAACATCAAATCGTCGCTATTTTAAAAGAAGCTGAAGCGGGTATTCCCGTTAAAGAACTGTGTCGTAAATATGGCATGGGGAATTCAACTTTCTATAAATGGCGGGAAAAATACGGCGGAATGGAAACTTCGGATATCAAACGCTTAAAGGAGCTGGAGGCTGAAAACCGTAAGCTTAAACAGATGTTTGCCGAACTGAGCTTAAAATCCCAGCTTCAGGAAGAAATCATAAAAAAGCTTTAGTGCCCACAAAGGCACGTAAAACGTGGGCACAGCAACTACAACAAAATCATTC
>NZ_JBXSQI010000017.1:0-69926 GCF_057063565.1 Gilliamella sp. X-57
CTTTCCTAAATGCTTTAATCGCATCAGAAAGCTCGGCTATAAATGGAATCATAAACGGGTGTATTGTGAATTAAAGCTTAATCTCAGGGTAAAGCGTAAAAAACGCATTCCTCCACGATGCCCGGAAAGGTTATTAGTACCCAATAAACAAGGTGAATGTTGGTCAATGGATTTTATGAGTGATAGTAGTGGTAATCAACGTCGCTTTAGGACATTCAATGTCATCGATGACTTTAATCGTGAGGCGCTAGGCATTGATATTGCGGTAAGCTTACCGGCAGGGAGAGTTACCCGTTACTTAGATAAACTGGCCGAATATCATGGGTATCCATTAAAAATACGAGTCGATAATGGGCCAGAATTTACAGGAAAAACCTTTATAAACTGGGCAAAGTTACATGGTATAAACATTGATTATATAGAGCCCGGTAGCCCATATCAAAACGGGTATATTGAACGATTTAATCGTACCTATCGTACTGAAGTACTCGATTTATATCTTTTTAACAACTTAGTGCAAGCAAGGAGAATAACCGAAGAATGGTTAACGATTTATAATACCGAAAGACCGCATGAAGCACTAAATAACATGACACCGATTGAGTATAAAACACTAAAATAAGCAGCATGATTTTCTACTTGAATCTTGTACTAAGTTTGGGGTATTTACAAAAATATACTCAAGTTAGCCTAAGAATTAATTGACTTTGATAAGGTATATGTATAAATATTCCCTATTCCTTTACTTCTATCATTTAATTTTACAGGGTAGTCATAAATTGCGCCTATTTTCTGATTTTTTGTATTTTTATCAATATTATTGATTAAAAAAATCACAGCTCCTATTGTTGCAGGCTTAGTTCCTAAAGAGGCAATTACAAGATTTTTTTCACGATCTCTATTACATTTCCTATAAGAATTATACACTCTACCTAATTCTTTAATTATTTGGTAAGGATTGTTGCTAGGATAAATTCTCAGCTTTGTTTCGATTTGTTCAAAATAGTCTAGATGTTTATGAAGTGATATATTTTCCCAACCAACTTGATAGGCAGGAACCGCAACATATGCTAAAAGTTGACCATAAATACTACCATCATCTAATTCCAATATTTGTCCTAGACGAGAATTTTCAAATCCAAGAAAAGTTAATAAAACTGTTTTACTCTTATTATTAGTGGCACTATTAATTGAAAATAAAGGGAGAGCATAGAAGTTGCTTTTATCTTCACTAAAAGAAAACTCTTCATCTATAGCTAATTTTTCTCCTTTCTTATTCCTATAAAATTTTGGTTCTATATACAATACTGTGATATTAAAATCATCTAAATTCTGTTTAACAGAATACAATAAATATAAAAGCTCGGGAAATTCTAAAGATGTTGAATCAATTAATATTTTTTTATAATCACAGAAAAATTTTGATTTACTAAGATCTCGCAATGAAATAGTATTATTATTTATGCACAAGTTATAACCTTCTTTATCGAATTTGACTTTATACTTATTTTGTACTCTTATATTTTCTAATACATGATTTGTTCTTTCATCAATAACGTTACCATAATAAAAAACATCAAATTCTAAGTGTGAAAGAAAATTTAAATCATTATATTTTTTAATTTTTTGTATTTCTATCATAAAAGACCTAACTGCTGTATTTGAGGATTGTTATCTGAAGTGCTTTGATCTATATCACCTTCCCATTTCGCAGTTAAAGCATTAAGAAATCTAGAATAAGATTTATCATCTCCTTCAAAGATAATTTTTAACTCATTTAATGTTAATTTAATTTTCCTTTTTTTACGATAACTAATACCAAAATATGGAGATAAAACAGGATGTAGTATATAGTCTTTTGGCTCAATTGATGAGTTTGATTTGATTTTAGTACTTTTCTCTTCAAATAAAACAGACCACACCAATGCTTCTTGTAATAACTTTTGAGTATTGCTTGATAATTGGCTTTTATCTGATAGTTCAAAGGTAAAATGATTAACTTCAGGCTCACTTTGGGATTTTCGTTTTTGTATAAATTGAAATAATGTACCTAGCCTATTAGCAATTTTTTTTAAATGATAGCCATTTGGCCCTAAATCTGAAATCTTTTCTAATTCTAAACTACTTGTTTTATAAGTTGACAGGGCTTGGATTTCAATTGGGATTTGCTCTAAATTATAATCTTTACTGGAAAGACATTTTTGCTCAGCTCTTTTTATTGATTGGTAACATAATTCAATAAAATGTCTTAAATTTCCTTTAGCTATGAACTGAAATTGGTTAAATCCAGCATAGATAGGACAAACTCTAGTAGAAATTCTATTGTAAATATATAATATTGAACCGACTAAATTATTTGAAATCCATGCCTTATACGGACTATCTTCTTTCTTATTGTTTTTATATCCTAAAAATTCATTTAATAACTGTGTTGGATTTATTCTTTTTCTGTTTAGAAGGGCCCCATTTACAATTGATGCTTCAGGAAAATCAATATCTATAAAATCTATTGGTTTTATTTCATTTTTCTCATGAAGTTTTAAACCATCTTCAATCCAATTGGTTAGTTTCCTTTTTAAAACCTCATCAGATAAGATCTCATTAGAAATATCAGAATAAGACTTACCAGGTAAAAATGAATACGCTAATTCTTTAATTGACTTTTTATATTCATCTTTTCGTCGATCCTTTAAAGTTATTTCATCAGAATAACATTTTATAACACTATCTAATGTATCATTAGATCGATAATTTTCTAATCTTAAAGCCAAAATTTCTGCGGAAAATAGCTCAAAATCATCTATAAAATTTTCTTCTAAGTCAATTATTCGATAATCATTTCTTGGTACAATATTTTCGTCACTTAATGTTTTACAAGTTACACTTGCATTTTTTTTATAGGCAACGCTAAATAGTAACGGAGATATGCCATGCTTCATCAATGTATTAATAATTTCTTGTTGGCTGGTTGTAAGGTTTTCGAATTCGTCAATATATATATGATAAGAAGTTTTACATTGCTCATTTAAACTTGAATTTATGCAATTAATTATTACAAATAATGTTTGCTTTAAATCTAAAGTTATTGGAGAGGAATTTGTTCTAGGATTATTAACCCAGTTACATAGATAAAATAATGCATCATTAAAATACTCTTCAGAATCTTTTAAATAAATACAGGAATCTTCATTAAGTTTTAGGGATTTTTTTATAACTTGCGGCAAAGGTACTTTTTTTAACTTTTCTTTTAATTCACCATTTTCGATATTAGACTTAATAATATTATTAATTAGTCTAGAAAATTCAATTAAAATAGAAAGTGTCATAAATGTTAGAAAACTACTATTCCATTGTTTATTTAGCCAATCTTCATTTAAATGTTGAGTAAAAGAAGTATCTGGGCGCCAATATATTCCTATATTTTGCAACGATAATTCATCTAATTTTTTTCTTGAAGGACTAAATATTGTAGGATGACAGTGATATTTTAAAAACATTGTTTTCCCCGAACCTCGCCCTCCCACAATAACAGAAGCCTTTGACCATTGCCTCAAATCAATATCTTTATATCCAAATGGCAATACATATCTCCCCCAAACATCATCGGGCATCTCTTCTGCTCTATTTTTAGCAAAAAATTCAGAAAGAATTTTATTTTTTTCCATGTGATTACCTTTTTAGTAAACCAGGCCATGACTGATCTTTATAACTCAGTAAGATTAAATTATTGTTTGGCGTCGAATCAGAAAAACAATATGTTAACCCCATATCTCCATGTCCAAGTTTATCTTTTGATTTTATACCTTTCTTTTTACAGAAACTAAGATAAAATTCTAAAAATATTTCTTTTGTTAACGCCTTTTCATGATTTAAGAAATTATTATGTTCATTAAAAAATTCACATGAGGCATTAATCTCTTCAACAGGATGAATAATGACATTATGATACTCCAAATTCAATTTTTGGATGCTTTTTTTATGAGCGGCAAGAGGAATATATATAATTTTTTTGTTTAATTTATCTAAATGGTATTTATTATAAAATGTTTTAAATTGCTCTCCAGTTCCGACAATATCATCAAATAAAATTATAGCTTTAATTTCTTCGGGTAGATTTTTTATTTTTCCACAATTTATTCCTAAAGTTTTATCAAAATAAGTTTGATGTAATTTTCTATAAATTATAGATCCACTTTTAGCTGGATAACCATCAATATTTTCAATGGTTGAAAACCTAAAAGGGAAAAGATGTTTATTGTTGGGCGATGAAAGCATTTTCTCCCATTCGCGAATCGATTCTATTTCGTAAATAGAATTATCTGAAAGTAATTGGGGTAAAATAATATGAAAAATGTTAGCTCCAAAAGATTCTATACATTTTTGATTTCTAAATATCAAGGTATTTAAAATCGAAATAGCTAAATAACGCTCTTCTTCTGATTCAAAGTTACTCAACCAGAATGTTAAAGTTTCTTCCTCTATTGTTTCCCAATAATGTAACTTAATTAATTTGTAAAATTTATCAATACTTTTTCTATATAAGTCTTCGAAATGTAATGGTATTTTTATCATCATCCATTCTCCCCAAAAATTGGAAACTGCTTGATATCATCAATTGTTAAATGTTTTGCTGCTACTCCTCTTGCAATTGATTTCAACCAACTTTGCCCATCCTCAGATAACAAGCTATTTATTACTTTTCCCCGCAACTTTCTATTATTGCATCGAATAATAATTAAACAATCCGAAATATAAAAGTAACCTGAAATAATGAAGCCAACTTTGCCAATACATCTCGAACCAACTCTTGGAATAATAATATCACCTTGTTTTGCTATTCTGACATCATCAGTGCTTATTCTTATTGAATTGCTAAACTCATTATATAAGTTCGAAAAATCTGTTGTATGAAGAAATTTATTTTTTTCTCTTATTTTATTCTTATCATTAAAAATACTTCCTCGAATAACTTGAATAGCTAATTGTTCTATAACTTTGTGTGATAAAATTTTGGGCTTATGATAAAAATCATAATCCCCTCTATGTATAAAATCTTGTCTACTTATATGAATGACTTTGGACTCACTATCCATATGTGTCAATTTTATAGTATTAGATATTGGTGGCGTATTTCTAATTATAATAATATGCGTTTTTGCATCTGTACCTAAAAAATGCCCCCTAGAAACATCCATTATTTCAATAATACTATATGCATTTGAAATAAATTTTCTTAGCGGAGAAGCACTATTATTTGTAAAAAAACCATTAGGTAAAATGTAGGCAAGTGTTCCATTTTTTTTTAAAAGGCTGAGGCCATTTAATAAAAAAAGATTTTCAGTTTTAATTTTTTTATTTTTTGGGAAAAAATGGGGGAATGCACTCCATAAATGTTCGGGTGCTTCAATTAAATTAAATGGTGGATTCCCAACAACAAGGTCAAATTTATCTCTTACTTTTTTTAGTTTATCAAAAACAAACTTTGTTGTTGAATCACCCTGAAAAAAATAAGAATTATTAACATATTTTTTTTTAATTTTTTTTATATTTTCAATATCAATATCAATACCAAACACTTCGATATAAGGATTTCTTTTTATAACACTATCTATTAAGGCTCCTTCCCCAATACTTAAATCAACAACATCTGTAATTTTCTCTTTAAGAGAAATTAAGGATATCATTCTCACACCAAGATCATAACTAGTATAAAATTGAGAAAGACTCTTTTTATCATTTGTCTTAGCTGTGTTTGAAAGCATAATAAGCATCTATAAATATATAATCAGAAAGGTATGTTACATTGAAATTATATTATAGTAGTAGATTCTATCAAATCATTGAAAATGAATAAAGGTAAGAATAGGCAAATCAGCCTCAGCCCAATCAAGATCACTCAATTCATTACTCTCTAACCAACAAATTTCATTATGTTCTAAACATTGTGGTTGTTCATCTACAAGTTCACAAACAAAAACGTCAATCTTTACTGTGCCAAAATCATAGATATGATCAGTAGTTAATAAATGATTTTTAATTGATATTCTACAACCGAGTTCTTCTTTGATTTCACGCATTAGAGCATCTTCTAATTGTTCACCTGATTCCACTTTACCGCCAGGGAATTCCCATTTATAAGCAAGGTGTTTTGTATTACCACGTTGAGCGCAAAGAAATTTTCCATCCTTGATAATTACAGCAGCAACAACATGAATGAATTTATTCATTTTTTTGAGAAACCTCTTTTGCTCTTAAATTTGCAATTGTTTTTAATTTATCTATATCATTATCATCTTTTACTATATGCATTTTTCGATGGCAATTGGGGCATAATGCAACCGTATTTTCTATAGAATCTTCGCCTCCTTGAGACAGCCAAATGATATGGTGGCATTCTAAATAAGGAATTTTATCTTTTGTTGTGAAAGGTGCTGGATTTCCACAAAGATCACACTTTCCGTTAGCTCTACGTTTAATTAATTCTGCTAATTCAGGGCTTCTTATATATTGAAGCGTAACAACATCTCGT
The DNA here is from genome assembly GCF_057063565.1 of Gilliamella sp. X-57. Taxonomy (NCBI): domain Bacteria; kingdom Pseudomonadati; phylum Pseudomonadota; class Gammaproteobacteria; order Orbales; family Orbaceae; genus Gilliamella; species Gilliamella sp. X-57. The sequence goes on from NZ_JBXSQI010000017.1 coordinate 6,530, forward strand.
TTACCTGGTTTTGTATTTTGCTTTTTAATTTTATCTAATAGTTTATCAACTTTGTACTTATGTACTTGTTCTTCTCTAGCTTTTTTATAATCAGAAAAAACAGTAATAGGTAATTTATTTTCAATCAGTTTTAGCGGAAATACCCAAACCTTACGTAAGGTCTGATTAACATCAAGTTGGTTAGTTTGATAAGGATCACCTGCTCTAACTAGATGACCTGAATAGGTATATTCTTTATATTTAAATACTTCAAAATAATGTACTCTAATGTCATTAGACTCTATTTCATTTAGCGTTTTATTCTGCATAAAGTCTAGACTTTGATCTCCTTTTTGCCCCATTCCTGTGTAATGCAAGATATCATTGTCCCAAACGTCAGAGTAAACTGATTCAACATGGTTAGTAATAAGCACTAAAGTTTTTGTTGTATTAGATTTACGCATCCCACCTTGACGACTACATTTAAATATTTCACATAGTTGTTGATTGTTTAAGACAGTTCCTGGAATTAGCTGTTCAATTTGTTTGATATTTTTATTCATTATTCTTATTTCCTAAACACTTCCTTGAAATGCCATTCGATAAACTGATCATGTAAATAATCTTCTTTTGTTCTTGGTAAGAGAATTTTTTTACCATCAAAATCCCAAAATAGCTTTTCTACCATTTGATTACCATTAGCACCGTTGGATATTTTGATTTTTAGGTCACTATTTAGACCTATTACGCCCATATCAAAAGCGGAGTGATGTAATGAACAAAGAGCTAAACCATTATTTACAATACAAGGCCCTCCATGTTGTTTCCATTTAACATGGGCAGCTTCAAGACCAATTGAAACTGAGTCATGCCTTAAATCGTAACCACAGATAGCACATTGATAGTTGTAAGCCCGTAACACCAACTGTCTAAACTTTGGATCTCGTTGACGGTAAAAATCAGTAAAATCAAATTCAAGTTGATTGATTAAATTTTCCTGAACACTTTCGGGAAAGTGCTGATTTAAAATCTTTTTAGCCAATTGATTAATAACAAGAGGATGTTTTGTTAGATATTGGTAGGTTGGTTCATCAAATCCACCATAAACTTGGCATGATGTAAGTTGCTTGCTGGTTGGCTCTTTACTCGGTTTATTGTTATTAATGCAATTTTCAATATTAGTCAATTGCCAAAAGCCATCTCTTTGTAAACGCCAAAAAGGCATATTTGGATAATGATGATTTCCCTGTGGCCCAAAGCGATTTAATAAATCAAAAAGCGGGGTTTCAATTTCCGTCCCATAATTAAATAAACGCTTGTGACCTTGTCTATATTGTGATAGTACATATAGAAGCAATAATGGTTTATGGGGTGCTCGTTGATCCCCTTTTTTCCAAATGGTGATATCGGTGATTTTTTGTATTAACTCTTGAATATTCACACTATCTGAATGTAATAAATAAATTTATATTGCAAATATTACATTATTTTTGTGAAATAGTTCACAAAATTTATGCATTAAGGTAAAACAATGGAAAACTAAAAAAGTAATTGTTATAAGATTTAAGTAAGCCTTATAGTAGTATTATCATCTAAATCATATTTGTAGCTGATATTACGTAAGTATTGAAAGCAAAGTTAATTAAATCTGCTACAGATTGAATATATTCATTAAGAGCAATAGTTTCCTATAATTACTTTTATAAACAATCTTTAAAGCCATTTTATGGATACACGCCATTATCGAACCAAATGTATCCGATTTTTCACTTGATTTGGGGTAATTTCAGTTGAATTTGGTTGAGTGGTGAAACAAGGTGAAAGGCTTATTTTAAAAGGCTTTAGGTATAAAAAACCTGCTAGAAGCAGGTCTTAGAATTTGGTGATTGGTGCCCGGACGCGGAATCGAACCACGGACACGGGGATTTTCAATCCCCTGCTCTACCGACTGAGCTATCCGGGCAACAATGGATGCACATTAAACACGATTCGTGATTATCAGTCAATCCCTTTTGTAAGATATTTTGAAAAAAATATATCGTTTGGTTGAAAAATAGCTAATCATCTTCATATTAATAGCTAGTTTCTAATAATATGTCTCTATGCTTATAGGAATTGTTATATGCGATTTATTGGTTTTATTATTTTTTTTATTTATGTTTATTTTGAGGTTAGCTTTTTCATAACAGTTGCAAATACAATGGGGGTTTTCCTTGCTTTAATTTGTATTATTGCAACGTCTATTCTTGGTTTTTCATTAGTTAAATCTCAAGGCTTAAAGAATCTTAGTATTATGCAACAAAAGATAGCAAATAACCAAAGTCCTAAAAATGAAATCATTAAAAGTGTAGCCTTGCTTTTTGCTGGTTTTTTATTGCTTATCCCGGGTTTTTTGACGGATATCTTAGGTGCAATTTTATTAATACCCAATGTTCAAGAACATATTGTTAAATTTATTGTTAAAAAAATGCCGATTAAATCAACATTTGCATCATCACAAACACGTTACCAAAATGAGGATATTATTGAGGGAGAGTTTAAACGTAAGGATGATGAATAAATAATCAACTGGAATTTTTTTTAATTTTTTCCTCTTGAAGATTTTAAAATAGTCCCCATGTAAAGTGAACTATATTATAAAATCGTAATTTTATGATTTATTTTTAATAATTGTCTATTTAAAAATTAGTGCTAGGAGATAACTAATGAAAATTCGTCCATTGCATGATCGTGTGATCATTAAACGCAAAGAAGTAGAATCTAAATCAGCTGGTGGTATTGTTTTAACTGGTTCAGCAGCTGGTAAATCAACACGTGGTGAAGTTTTAGCTGTTGGTAATGGTCGCATTTTAGAAAATGGCCAAGTTCAGCCGTTAGATGTTAAAGTTGGTGATATCGTAATTTTTAATGAAGGATATGGCGTTAAAACAGAAAAAATCGATAATGAAGAAGTGCTTATCTTATCAGAAAGCGATATTCTAGCTATTGTTCAAGCATAACCAGCAAATAATTAAACTTATAGACAGAATTTAGGAGAAATACGAAGATGGCAGCTAAAGATGTAAAATTTGGTAATGATGCTCGCATCAAAATGCTTCAAGGCGTTAATGTATTAGCTGATGCAGTTAAAGTGACTTTAGGCCCAAAAGGACGTAATGTAGTATTAGATAAATCATTTGGTGCACCAACAATTACTAAAGACGGTGTTTCTGTTGCTCGCGAAATCGAATTAGAAGATAAATTCGAAAACATGGGCGCACAAATGGTGAAAGAAGTCGCTTCTAAAGCGAATGATGCAGCGGGTGATGGTACAACTACTGCAACCGTGCTTGCTCAAGCAATTGTTAATGAAGGTTTAAAAGCTGTTGCTGCGGGTATGAATCCAATGGATTTAAAACGTGGTATTGATAAAGCGGTTGTTGCTGCGGTTGAAGAACTTAAAAAATTATCTGCGCCATGTGCCGATTCTAGAGCTATTGCACAAGTTGGTACAATTTCTGCAAACTCGGATGAAACTGTTGGTACTTTAATTGCGCAAGCAATGGAAAAAGTAGGTAAAGAAGGTGTCATCACCGTTGAAGATGGTACAGGCTTACAAGATGAGCTTGATGTTGTTGAAGGTATGCAATTTGATCGTGGTTATTTATCTCCATACTTTATCAACAAACCAGAAACGGCAACTGTTGAATTAGAAAGCCCTTATATCTTATTAGTAGACAAAAAAATCTCTAACATTCGTGAATTATTACCTGTTTTAGAGGCTGTAGCTAAAGCAGGTAAATCTTTATTAATTATCGCAGAGGATGTTGAAGGTGAAGCATTAGCAACATTAGTTGTTAATACTATGCGTGGTATTGTTAAAGTTGCTGCGGTAAAAGCACCTGGTTTTGGTGATCGTCGTAAAGCAATGTTACAAGATATTGCTATCTTAACTGCTGGTACTGTTATTTCAGAAGAAATCGGTTTAGAACTTGAAAAAGCAACACTTGAAGATTTAGGTCAAGCCAAACGTGTTGTTATCAATAAAGACAATACTACAATTATTGATGGCGTTGGTGAAGAGTCTTTAATCTCTGCTCGTGTTGAGCAAATCCGTAAACAAATCGAAGAATCAACTTCTGATTATGATAAAGAAAAACTTCAAGAACGCGTTGCCAAACTTGCTGGTGGTGTTGCTGTCATTAAAGTGGGTGCTGCAACTGAAGTTGAAATGAAAGAGAAGAAAGCTCGCGTAGAAGATGCTTTACATGCAACTCGTGCAGCTGTTGAAGAAGGTGTTGTTGCTGGTGGTGGTGTTGCTCTTGTTCGTGCTGCGTCGGCAATTGTAGAACTTAAAGGTGCGAATGAAGATCAAAACGTCGGTATCAAAGTTGCACTTCGTGCAATGGAAGCACCATTACGCCAAATCGTGACTAACTGTGGTGAAGAAGCATCTGTTGTTATCAATGCAGTTAAAGGTGGTCAAGGTAACTACGGTTATAATGCTGCGACTGAAGAATATGGTGACATGATTGCAATGGGTATTTTAGATCCAACTAAAGTAACTCGTAGTGCATTACAATATGCTGCATCTGTTGCTGGTCTTATGATTACTACTGAATGTATGGTGACAGATTTACCTAAAGATGATAAAGCTGATTTAGGTGCTGCTGGTGGTATGGGCGGCATGGGTGGTATGGGCGGAATGATGTAATTTTCGGCGATAATCCAACCGATACAAATCAACTTAAGCCATCCGCTGATGCAGATGGCTTTTTCATAATTTCCCCCTTCCGAGAACTATTAGTTAAAGCTAAATAAAAATATAAAATTTAATTGATAGATATAAAATATAAATTGATATAGAAATTCTACAAAATAAAAAAATGGTCATGTTAGCCAGTAAAGATTTGCAACTTAATCGTTAACAAATGATTACTCAATTTATAAAACCATCATGATAAAGGCACATTCAAAGCAGTTTATAATCAAGATACACATAGTTTTGATATGACATTTTGTAAAATTTAAAAAGGACAAATAGAAGTGCTTTTCATAAACTGTTACCTTTAGGTGGTAACGGTTTATGGAAAATTACCAAAATTGGTTCCAATGTTACCCGTTGCGTATCTCAATGTTAGAGTATATTGTTATGATAATTCCCCCTTTAAAAAATCAAGGGGTATTATGCTAGATGAAAGTCAGAAAAGGTTAATTGGATAGGTGTTGATAAAGTGTAATTATACCAATCAGAATAAGTACCAAGCCACCTAAAAATTCTGCTCGCTTTCCAATTAAACATCCTAATTTATTGCCTACCAATAGCCCAATGGTAACCATTAAACAGGTTGCTATCCCAATCATTGTTGCAGCAAAAAAGATATTGACGCTTGCTAATGCCAGTCCAATCCCAACAGCAAATGCATCAATACTGGTTGATATTGCTGTAAAAATTAATATTAAAGAAGATTTTTTTGATGAGTCTCCATTATCATCTTGGCAATCTTCATCAGAATTTTTAAAACTACTGTAAATCATGTTAATACCCAAAAATAACATGACAGCAAAAACAACCCAATGGTCCCATTGTTCGATATATTGCAGTGCAATATAACCAATTAACCAACCCAGTAATGGCGTAATAGCTTCGACAAAACCAAATAAAATACCGACTTTGAGTGCCCCTAAAAATCGGGTTGATTTAAGCGTAACTCCACGACATACAGCGACAGCAAAGGCATCGGTTGACATAGCCAGTGCTAACAACAAAATAGCCCAAAAACTCATGACATATACTCTTGCTTTACATTATATTAATTTAATTATTATTAAATAATAATTTGTTATGATTTATTTTTTTGTTACTGAAAATAAATAATTTGCGACTTTAATATCGCCTTTACTTTGATATAGTTCAGCTGTTTGTTTGACGCTATCTCGACGGTTTGCATCATATTGAAAAAGTAGGTTAAACATTAAGTCAGCTGTTTTTTTATCTTTATTTTGGATAGCGCAATAGCCATATTGCTCATAAGCATCGGCTTTCCAACGGTGGCGATCTAAATCAAGGCTTTGCTGAAATTGCTGCTGTGCTTCTTGATAACGATCCCGACCACATAAAAAAGAACCATAATGCACATGATATAATCCATTACCTGGTTGCATTTGCGTAATACGTTTGTAAATTATTTCGGCTTCTTTGTATTCACCCACATGCTGATCAAACATTGCCATAGCTAACATAACTTTAGGATTATTTGGGGAATATTGTGCCGCTAATTTTAGATTATAATGTGCTGCTTTGATATTTTCTGCTGATTCATTTGCTTTAGCAAGATAACCTAATCCAAGTCGCATTCTAGCTAAAGCCGCCTTTTCTGGATCAAACTCATTGCTGTTTTTCATTTGACAGCCTGATAGTATCACCATCAAAAAACAGCTAGATATAATTAACGATTTTTGCATCTATTCTTCCTTTATAAAGAGTTATCTTTATATTGTTTGCTGAACTAGATTTTGTTTTTTATAAAGTGTCCTTTTGGTACGGTCAACAACCTCGCCAGCCAATTGTCCACATGCTGCATCAATATCATCACCACGTGTCTTACGAACAATTACTGTAAAACCGTATGCCATCAGTGTTTTCATAAAACGGTCAATGCGTGTATTAGAGCAGCGAGCATACGGTGCTCCAGGGAATGGATTCCAAGGAATTAAATTAATTTTACTAGGTACATCTTTAAGAAATTTTGCCAGCTCGTGCGCATGCTCAACGCCATCGTTAATTTGATTAAGTAATACATATTCAATTGTTACTTTACCATGATTGGCATTTGAAGTAGAAAGATAGCGTAAAATAGAATCTCGTAGCATTGCCATGTTATACTTTTCATTTATTGGCATAATTTCACTGCGAATAGTATCATTTGGCGCATGGAGTGAGATTGCTAATGCTACATCAATCATACCAGCTAGTTTATCTAAAGCGGGAACAACTCCTGACGTTGATAGTGTGACACGTCTTTTTGATAAACCATAACCAAAATCATCTAACATGATTTCCATAGCTGGTGCCACATTAGATAAATTAAGTAGTGGCTCTCCCATCCCCATCATAACGACATTGGTGATAGGTCTATCAGCCAGTTTACCGGTTACACCAATAGCATTTGATGCCCGCCATACTTGACCAATAATTTCAGAAACGGTTAAATTTCGATTAAATCCTTGTTGTGCTGTGGAACAAAATTTACACGCTAATGCACAGCCAACTTGTGATGAAACACATAATGTTGCACGATCACGCTCAGGAATATAAACAGACTCAATCATTTGATTGTTTCCAACATCAAGCGCCCATTTAATTGTGCCGTCTGATGAGCGTTGCTCCATTGCAATCATCGGTGCTTTAATTTCAGCTAAAGTTTTTAGTTGCTCACGTAACTTTTTATTGATATCGGTCATTTTATCGAAATCATCTATCCCAAAATGATAGATCCATTTCATCACTTGATCGGCTCGAAATGGCTTTTCGCCAAGTGATATAAAAAACTCTCTTAATTGTTGGCGTGTAAAATTGAGTAAATTTATTTTTTCGTTTGTGTGATTAGTTGTATTAAGATTCATTGTATTTGTAACGCCTGAACAATTAATAGACGTGTTGGATGTAGATGGTGTTAACATAAGGCCTCGTTTTTACACATTATGGCTATTTCAATTTTTAGGAAAAAGATTATACTGTTTTTAACTTAATCTGGCTAATAGAATATTGGTAATGCTAAAAGATGATAAAATCCATAATATTTAAAAAAACTGGTAGGTTGGCTTTAAACTTAGCGTTACTTCTATTTTCTACTTTTACTATGGCAAAACAAATCCCATTAAATAAACTGATTGGACAGTTTGATGAAAAAAAAGACGATAACTTTATCGCCTTGGACTCAACCATACTGCCTGTTAATAAAAAAGGAATGTACCTGCAGAAAGAGCCAACTAGACAACTTATAAAGGCTTATAATGACTTTAAAAAAGTTCACCCAGATATTCCTTTTGTTGTAGTAAGTGCAACGCGAAATTACACTTACCAAAATGGAATTTGGCAACGGAAATGGGATGCATTGTTTGCTAAGCTCAATGATCCGCAAAAAATTGCGAAACAGATTTTAAAATACTCATCCATGCCAGGTACTTCTCGCCATCATTGGGGTACTGATATCGATATTACGAGTGTTTCTTCTGAATATTTTAGAAATGATAAAAAAGGCGTAATTCTTTATAAGTGGCTTCAAGAAAATCTTCCCAAATATGGATTTTGCCAAGCATTTAATGATGGAAGAAAAAGAGGATATCAACCTGAAGAATGGCATTGGTCATACAAACCAATCGCTAGCCAATATATCGCACAATATAAAGCTATATTAGAAAGCGATCCAAATGCTATCATGAAAGCCTTAACTTTTACAGGTCACGATAAAATCAAGTTAGAAAACCTAGTTAAAGAGTATGTGTTAACTGTTAATACTGATTGTTATTAACATGTTTTTATTATTGAAGTTTTCTCCAATATGGCAAACTTATTGTTACAATAAGACCACCACCATCGCGATTAGTTGCTTGGATAGTACCGTTATGCATAATGACAGTCTTTCTGGCTATTGCTAACCCTAACCCATAACCTTTGCCTAATTGCGGAGACTGAATACGAACAAACGGTTCAAAAATACTGGATAGTTTATTAGCTTCAACACCAGGTCCACGATCTTTTACTTCAATTTGCAAATACTTGCCTGTTTCTTTTAATGAAACTTCTACTGCTTGTCCTGCCTGTGAAAAGCGAATAGCATTACGGATAATATTTTCAATAGCACGGCGTATTTGTTCTGAATTGCCTTTAACAATTGAATGAGTAATTGGTGATGAAATAAAATGTACATCAATTAACTGGTGATTCGCCTCATAGTTAGCATCATTGATAACTACACTTATTAAATCTTTTAAGTCAAAATATTCATCGGTGCGGTTATTCATTTCGGCTCGAGAATAATTTAGAATCTCACCAATTAGCTGATCTAATCGTTGTGATTCTAACTCTATCCTAGCCAAAGCTGTATCAATGTTTTGTTTATTTTGTTGAGCAAGCCCAATTGCTAGCTGTAAACGAGCAAGTGGCGTTCTGAGCTCATGTGAGACGTCATGAAGGAGAGATTGACGATCAGATATCAATATATTAAGTTGTTCAACCATCATATCAAAATCTTTACCGAGTTCACTCAACTCATCGCGGCGAGGTTTTAATTTATTGAATAATCGGACAGAAAGATCGCCTTGAGAGACCCTGAAAAAACCTTGTCTTAATAGTCTCATCGGCCTAGTTAAATTCCATGCTAAAAAAAGACTAAAGACAAGTCCAACGCATATTCCCATTAACACTATTGGCATTGGCATATTGAACAATGTTTTTTTAGTATGATCGTCCTTATCTTCTTTAAATGAAACAGAATAAAGCGTTCCGTCAGGCGCTGCTGCCATACGTTGATAAACATATGTTGGTGTTTCTAATTCATCGGTCAGTATATTGACTTGTTCATTTATTGGAGAAACTAATTTTATTGATAGTAAAGCCCTTTCTTGTTCAGGCAAATGTGCTATAAAATTAAGTGTTTCATCTTCACCTGCCACATGTAATAACTGAGCAATCATATCGACTTTTGTCGGCATATGATTGAGGAATCTTTGATTTTTATTTTCTACATAAATCGAAAATGCAATCCAAGTTAATTGGAAGGTGAGATAAAAAATAACCCAAAATATAATGAGTATTTTCCAAAATAATCGACGATTCATACTAAAAGCCTATTGGTCGTTAACGGATACGGTAACCAACCGCTCTAATTGTTTCAATCGTTACATCATTTTGTGCTATTTGATGTAATTTTTGACGAATATTACTAATATGAACATCGACACTGCGGTCGTAAAGTTCTCGTGCTCGACCAAGTCCGATTTCCGATAACTCTTCTTTAGTGACCACTCGTTCACTATGTTTTACCAATAAGACTAATAAATTAAACTCGGTTGATGTCAAATCAATGATTTGTCCATTCCAAGTACATAATCGTTGTGGTAGATCTAAAGTTAAACCATTAAAATGATATTTTTTATCATCAACCATTTCAACTGAACGTTCATCAAAACGACGTAAAACAGCACGTAATCTGGCTAATAATTCTCGAGGATAACATGGTTTAGGGATATAATCATCCGCCCCCAATTCTAACCCCAATACACGATCAATATTGTCGCCTTTGGCTGTTAACATAATAACTGGCATATTACATTGTTGTCGTATGCTTTTAAGAACATCAATGCCATTAATATCGGGTAACATGACATCTAAAATTGCGGCACGATATTTTCCTGATAATGCTTCATCAATACCATCTTTACCTAAATAAACACTTTTGATATTAAAACCTTCATTAGTCAAATATTCGCTAAGCATTTGTGATAGTTCAATATCATCATCAATTAATAAAATATTTATCATAATCGCAATCGCCATTGTTATTTAATTTAGATTTTTACATTATTGCAATAATAAAAAAAAAGTCAGGTTCTTTTACTAAAATATTACATATTTTGAACGATCCCTGATGTTTTAATTTACTGTTATTAATAATGTAAAAAAGTTTTAGGTTAGCTATATGTTGTAGCATATGTTCTAACCCAAGAATATAAGTAGAATTGATTGTTTATTCTGCAATTACATCATTCAATTCTCTGCTAAGGTATAATAAAGTAATATGTTAATGTTTTATCATCAAATATCTACTTTATGGATAGAATATGGAGATAAAAAATAAAACCACAAGTAATTAGGAAAGAATAAATTTGCTGAAGTTTGACGTCTTACAGGCTTTAGGATTGACAAAACCAATATTGTTGTCTTTTCTGCTTCTGTTACTGCCAAATAGCTAAAACTGACCATTAAAAAATGCTTATGTTTTCCTAATTTAATAAAAAAGCATGCCCATTATCTTTAGAATCTAAGGTATATGTGAACAGCCATAGCTTACAGGCGTAGTTACTGATGTGCTAATGTTGAACTTAAAGTACCAAAACATTATGCTAAAAAGGGATTGCTAGCAACTCATTGATTTGGGCGTGTTAAAATTGCTAACAATAATCGATCCAACAAAGAAATCAGTATTTCAGCCAAAAGTGCCTTTACTAAAGAGTGAATTGAAAGTTGTCAAATTTTATACTTTTAGCGCTTCTTATATAATCAATCAGTGAGTTTTTTTAAAATTCTGCTGGACAATGTTATTTTTTATGCGTAATATTTCGTCCTGCTTCTATGGTGGCTATAGCTCAGTTGGTAGAGCCCTGGATTGTGATTCCAGTTGTCGTGGGTTCGAATCCCATTAGCCACCCCATTTATAGAACGCAAAGAGCATCTAACGGCGAGTAGCGCAGCTTGGTAGCGCAACTGGTTTGGGACCAGTGGGTCGGAGGTTCGAATCCTCTCTCGCCGACCAAATTTCAATAAAAAAGTCTACTTATCCAAGTGGGCTTTTTTATTATCTTCTATCAAAAATTCAGATAGCCTCCTCTTTTCATCATTGGTGTTGCTTATTATTCATTTCCCTGACTGTTTCGGTTATCAGCTAGTTGCAATTCGCTTTGCCTTAGTTTTTTATGCTAACGTATGTTTTGTTCTCGACACGCATTTTTGACCGTTTTGCTTTTATTTTAGTCTTCTGCTTGTAAAAATTATTCTGGATTCTATACCGTTTCATCTTATTGGAATCAGATGGCAACTTATTTCTCCTTGCCAAAAAGAGGAGAAAGATGATCGCTATAGTATAAATAAAAATCATAGCAGCACATATTGTTGTCAAAAAATTTAGTTGTGACTTTAAACAACAATTGGGGAATTATGCCTTAACCAATGCCATCTCTATTGGCTCATAAAAGTACGTTTAGGAGTCCCAAGTTTAGACCATGATATTCTTGATGAGGAATATGTTGTTTTAGAAAGAATAGTAAGTCGGTTGTTGAAGCACTAGCATTACGCAGTCAAGCTGCGCGTAAATTTAAATACAAAACACAGATCTCATCCTATATTTGGTGTATTTGCTAATTTAAAGATGATAGTTAATTCTGTCACCAAATTTTATAATAAATGGTTCTATAAATAATTTAATCAGCAATAATGCTTATATCTTCATGTGTAGGAATTACCTAACCAAGAAATACGTTAGGTACATATAAGTTGTTACAAATAAATCAACTAGTAACCAAATCATTTCAATAAATATAAAATGAATCAAGTTGTTAAAGTAGTGAATGTATTATCTAGAAGCGGTATTTGGTTGCAGATGATGATTCATTTTTTCTGTTAGTTATTGTAATTGTTTTCTCTTTCAATATATAACACCATGTTATTATATCCCTGCCTACAAAAATAATTCTTATCTGACTTGTTTTATGGTGATATTTTGTTTTAATAGATAAAAATATCTCTTTATATAACCTCTAGGTATTGGGAATAAATTATGAAAAATGTTGGTTTTGTCGGTTGGCGTGGAATGGTGGGGTCTGTTCTTATGCAACGTATGGTTGAAGAACATGATTTTGATTATATCAATCCTGTTTTCTTTTCTACCTCTCAAGCAGGTCAAGCAGCTCCTACTTTTGGCAGTAAAACAGGCACATTGCAAAGTGCAGATAATATTGATGCATTAAAAGCGTTAGATATTATTGTTACTTGCCAAGGTGGCGATTACACCTCCGAAATTTATTCAAAATTACGTGCAACGGGTTGGCAAGGTTATTGGATTGATGCGGCATCAACATTACGTATGGAAGATGATGCAATCATTGTGCTCGATCCTGTGAACAAAGCTAACATTCATGCTGCTTTAGATAAAGGTATTAAAACTTTTGTTGGTGGTAACTGTACTGTGAGCTTAATGTTAATGTCTCTTGGTGGTTTATTTGCTGAAAACCTTATTGATTGGGTTTCGGTTTCAACTTATCAAGCAGCTTCAGGTGGTGGTGCGCGCCATATGCGTGAACTGCTTACTCAAATGGGGATGCTAAATGCTGAGGTTGCCAAAGAGTTACAAAATCCGCATTCTTCTATTTTAGATATTGAGAGAAAAGTGACCCAAAAAATGCGTGATGGTAGCTTACCAATCGATAATTTTGGTGTACCGTTAGCAGGAAGTTTAATTCCTTGGATCGATAAGGCGCTTGATAATGGTCAAAGTAAAGAAGAATGGAAAGGACAAGCTGAGACCAACAAAATCTTAGGAACGAGTCAGATTATTCCTGTTGATGGACTTTGTGTTCGTATTGGCGCACTACGTTGTCATAGCCAAGCTTTTACTATTAAGTTGAAAAAAGATATCAGTGTGTCTGAAATTGAAAAACTGCTTGCTGCTCATAATGATTGGGTAAAAGTCGTGCCGAATGATCGTGATATTTCCATGCGAGAGCTGACACCAGCCGCAGTAACAGGTACCTTAACCACACCAGTTGGCCGATTACGTAAACTTAATATGGGTAAAGATTATTTATCTGCCTTTACTGTTGGTGACCAATTATTATGGGGCGCGGCTGAACCATTACGAAGAATGTTACGCATTTTAGCCTAAATTAAACATAAAATGGCAAAGCCCGATTGGTCGGGCTTTATTATTTATTATGATCGATTACTGTTCTTTATCGTCCAACAATGTCATTAATAATGAGCCATTAAATAAAGCTTGCTGTACTAATGCAAATGCGCCAATCGCTGATCTATCGTTAAGTGATGAGCAAGTAATAGTCAGATTTTTTCGTAAACCTTCTAAGCTTTGAGCATTTAATGCGCTATTGACTGCATTTAATAGTATTTCTGGTGACCTGGTGAGTTCACCGGCTAATACGATTCGTTGTGGATTGAAGATGTTAACCATAATTGCAACTGCCCTGCCAAGGTTTTCACCCGCATCTTTGACTAGTTTTATCGCTAGCTCATCTCCTTGATTAGCATATTGACAGATATGGTTAATATCACAGTGATCTATTGTTAATCTTGATCTATAGCCTTGCTCAATCATCTGTTTCGCTCGGTTTTCAATAGCTTTATTGACTACACGGTTTTCTAAACAACCAAAGTTACCACAATGGCATCGTTCGCCTAACGCATCAACTTGAATGTGACCAACTTCGCAAGCGCTTTGATTGTGATTTGTCAGCAATTGTTGATTAACAATAACGCCAGAGCCTACACCACGGTGTACACGGATTAAAATGGAGTCATCAACATGCTGTGTTGTTCCAAAATAACTTTCAGCTAATGCTAAGCTTTGAATATCATTCCCAACAAAAATAGATACATTGAATTGTTTTTGTAGTACTTCAGCTAGAGCCCACTCTTTCACTTGAATATGCGGTGTATAGCGGACAATGCCATTGACCGAATCAATTAAGCCCGGAAGTACAATGGATATTGCAATTAACTGCTTTATTTTTTTTCTATTTTTCTCAATGAATTCTTCAATTAATGTGATTAAATATGCTTGTACTTGCTGTTCGGTAAAATGAGTCAAAGGATATCTTTTGGAGATTAGGCATTTAGATCCTAAGTCAAAAAGTTCAATAGTGACATGAAAGCGGCTTAATTGCACCGCAATGGCTTGGTAATGTCCAAATTTAGCTTCAATGGAAACCGCAGGTCGACCACCTGTTGATTGCTGGGCATCAATTTCTTTAATTAGCTTATTTTTTAATAATTGCCGAGTAATTTTTGTGATACTGGCTGGTGCTAATTGACTAATTTCAGCCAGTTGTATACGAGAAATAGGAGCTTGCTGAACAATTAAACGGTAGATCATTGCATAGTTAAGTTGTTTAATTAGTTCAGCATTCCCAACTAAATTCAGATAATTAAATAACATATTATATCTCAATATTTTTATTAACTATCTGCATTCTAATGATGTATTTCTCCATTTACAATGGTTTTAGTGACCGTAAAATCACGATTAAAAATAACTAAGTTGGCAATTTTACCTTCAGTAATACTGCCAAGATCTTTATCTACACCGATTGCTTTGGCGGGATAAAGTGTTGCCATTCTTAATGCTTCATCTAAAGCAATACCTACATATTCGACGGCATTTTTTACCGCGTCGATCATGGTTAAGGACGAACCACCTAATGTGCCGTTTTCATCAACACATCGTCCATCTTTGTAATAAATGGTTTTACCCGCAAATACAGCTGATGATAAATTAGAGCCAGCAAGTAACATTGCATCGGTAACTAAAATTAAGTGATCTTGTTTGATTTTATGGCTGTTGCGGATATTTGCCCAGCTCACATGTTGACCATCGGCAATAATACCAACATAAACTTCTGGCTCATCATAAATTGCACCAACTACACCCGGTTCGCGTCCAGAAATATAAGGCATGGCATTAAATAGGTGTGTTCCTAAACGAATACCATCGTTAAATCCACGGCGACAATCATCATAATGACCATTGGAATGCCCAACAGAAACATGAATACCTGCGTTAACCAGTTGCTTGATAAAATGACTTTCAACTTTTTCTGGTGCTAAGGTAATAATTTTAATGACATCAGCATTTTCACATAGAAAATCAATCATTTCTTGCGAAGGCTGACGAATAATATTTTCATCATGGATCCCTTTCTTTTCTAGACTAATATAGGGACCTTCAAGGTGTAAACCAAGTGCTTGATTGGCATGCGTAGCTAAATATTCACGCATCACTTTAACCGCCTTTATCATAAATTCATCAGTTGATGTAATTAAAGTCGGTAAATAACTCGTACATCCATAAGTTAGATTTGTTGCTTGCATTGCTTCTAATGTTTCAATACTTAGGGCATCAAGCGTTTCATTAAATTGCACCCCACCACAGCCATTGACTTGGATATCAATAAATCCAGGTGCAACTATTGCACCTTGTAAATTTTCAATTTTGATATCTGGGGTTAGTTCGTCTTGTTTACAGATTTTAGCGATTTTGCCGCCGTTGATAATAACGGCGTGATTTTCAAGAATTTCATAACCTGTATAAATACGACAATTTGTTAATGCGTACATTGATTTATCCTTTATAAAACGGTCACTTTAAGATTATCAGCTTCCATTTGTTTAAAATATTTTAATGTTTTCACTTTAAGATCATCAGTACTTGGTTCATCACAAACAATGATTGAAGCTCGATGCATTTGTAGTGCAGTCACTGTCCAAAGATGATTAACACTACCTTCAACACCAGCTTGTAACGCTAAACTTTTGTTATGACCACAAACTAATAAAATCACTTCCTGAGCATCCATTAAAGTGGCAACACCGATAGTTAGCGCATGTTTTGGTACTTGATTAACATCATTATCAAAAAAGCGAGAATTAGCAATGCGTGTATCTTCAGTTAATGTTTTGATGCGAGTGCGAGAGCAAAGCGAAGATCCTGGTTCATTAAATGCGATATGTCCATCTTGACCAACACCACCTACAAAAATATTGATTTTGCCATAAGCTTTGATCTTCGCTTCATATTGACGACATTCTTCATCAATATCTGGCGCATTACCATTTAATATATGGATGTTGTTTTTATCAATATCAATATGATTAAAGAAATTTTCGTACATAAATGTGTGATAACTTTGCGGATGATCTTCTGGCAAACCAACATATTCATCCATATTAAACGTTACTACATGTTTAAAGCTAACATGACCGGCTTTATAATGTTTGATTAATTGTTGATACATGACTAATGGCGAGCTGCCGGTTGGTAGACCTAGTAAAAATGGTCGATCTGCTGTCGGTTTAAATTGGTTAATTTTATTCACAATACGCTGTGCAACCCAAGCACCGACTTCTTGTGCATTGTCTAAAGGAATAAGTCTCATGAGATATCACCTCTTTTGATATAATTAAATAAATTCTTTTTTTTAAAAGTAAAATATGTTGGATTAATTGTACTATATTAAGACAATTAATCAAAAAATATAGTGATTTTTGTCACAAAAAAGTAATAATTAATTTGCGAAGTAAAATAATATAGAGTGAAATAAAGAAGTCTTACTTATCATCGTTTAAAAATGTAAAATTTTATGACATTTTTTATATGCCCTTAAAAATATATGAGGTTAACTTATGGGAATTTTAGCTTATATGCAACGTATCGGGCGCTCACTGATGGTGCCTGTCGCAGTACTACCCGCAGCCGCAATACTACTCGGAATAGGGTATTGGATCGACCCTAATGGTTGGGGACAAAATAATATTATTGCTGCGTTTTTAATTAAATCGGGTGGCGCAATTATTGATAATATGCCTATACTTTTTGCTATTGGTGTGGCTTACGGTATGTCTAAAGATAAAGATGGTGCAGCCGCACTTGCTGGTTTAGTCGGTTTTTTAGTGGTTACAACTTTACTTTCTCCTAGCTCGATTGCACTATTTAATGGTATTGATACAAAAGCAGATGACTGGCTAGGCCAAGTCCCTGCTGCATACAAAAAAATAAATAACCAATTTATCGGTATTCTTGTTGGTATTATTGCCGCCGAACTTTATAATCGTTTTAGTCAGGTTGAATTACATAAAGCGCTATCATTTTTCAGTGGAAAAAGACTGGTTCCTATTATTGTCTCAATAGTTATGTTGTTAGTATCCGCTGTTTTATATTTTATCTGGCCAACTATCTATGATGCACTTGTTGCGTTCGGTAAATATATTAAAGAATTAGGCTCTGTTGGTGCAGGTATTTATGGCTTTTTCAATCGTTTACTTATTCCTGTCGGTTTACACCATGCTTTAAACTCAGTATTTTGGTTTGATGTTGCGGGTATCAATGATATTCCTAACTTCTTAGGTGGGCAAAAATCAATTGAAGATGGATTAGCAACAGTGGGTATTACTGGTCGTTACCAAGCTGGATTTTTCCCTGTTATGATGTTTGGTCTACCTGGCGCGGCATTAGCGATGTACCATACCGCGAAAAAAGGTAATAAAGATAAAACGGCCTCAATCATGCTAGCCGCTTCATTTGCTGCATTTTTTACCGGTGTTACTGAACCGTTAGAATTTGCGTTTATGTTTGTAGCACCAGTACTTTATGTTTTACATGCTGTTTTAGCTGGTATCTCACTTTATATTGCAGCTGCAATGCAATGGATTGCAGGGTTTGGCTTTAGTGCTGGCTTAGTTGATATGTTACTTTCCAGCCGTAATCCACTTGCTGTACATTGGTATATGCTTATACTTCAAGGTTTAGTGTTCTTTATTGTTTACTATGTTGCATTCCGTTTTGTGATTGTTAAATTTAACCTTAAAACGCCAGGTCGTGAAGATGAAGATACCACAGTTTCATCAACCGAAAACACTCAGCAAAAACAAGCAATTGGTGATACAGCAAAACTTGCAGAGCAGTATTTAGTTGCTGTTGGTGGTAAAGAAAATCTAACCAATATTGATTCTTGTATTACACGTTTACGTTTAGGGGTGAATGATTCAGATCTTATTGATGAGCAAGCGGCCAAAGCGCTTGGTGCAATGGCAGTGATTAAGTTAGGTAAAACTGGCGCACAAATTATTGTTGGAACTCAAGCTGAAAAAATTGCTGATCAAATGAAGAAATTAGTTTAGTTATATAAAAGCTAAATCTAATGAAATTATAGCCCACTCTATTTAAGCATAGCAAAAAATGGAGTGGGTTATTTATTTGATTTAAACTTAACAAAACTTCATGAGTCTATCTATCAATGCTAGAATGCATCTTTTATGAAAATCGATTATTTTTTAAAAAACAACAAAATAAAAAGTTAAATAAAATTAATATTTATTTGAATGATTTTAGTTTAGAGATCAATCTTGTTGTTGTGGTGTGAGATTGTGTATTTCAATATAAAATTAGAAGCGCAATATTACATCTTGAGTGGTTAATAATTGCATTAATGACTCATTATTAATGATTTTACTTGGGATATTACGAGGTATCTGTATTAGATTTCTTGATTTAAGTGAAGATTCGCATACATACACATCATCAACATCATAAAGTTCAAGCATATTAAAAGTCGCAATATAATCACGCATTAAAATTTGATCTGGTTGCTGATTAGGTAACAAATGAAATACACCATCATCGACAAAAAAAACAGAAATATGATTAATAGCTGAGGTCGCCAATGCGATATCAAGTGCTTCTCGACCTTTGGCATTTCCATGCGGGGGCGTACTAATAATAATTGCCACTTTTTTCATTTGAATCCTTAACCTTAAAACTGAATAGTACGGTCTGTCATTGCAATTGACTCACTTAATTCACCAAGGCCAGTTAATTGAAAATGATCAGCTAGGTTATTTTCGATAATGCCACGACGTTGTGCTGCTGCTACACAAACCGTCAAAGTGAAAGCGTGTTTTTGAGATAATTCTTGCCATGCAGAAATTAAATCAAATTCATCGCTGGCTGGATCGGTATAGCGGTTGCCATTATAAACACCATCGGCATAAAAAAAGATGTTTTTAATCGTATGTGGCGTATTAGACAGTAAAACTTGTGCAAATTGATATGCGCAGTAAGCAGATTGGGTCCCATAAGCAGGACCCATAACAACAAGAGTATAACTTAATGAATCAAGCAAATTATTCAGCTGCGTGTTCTTGATTTTGAGCTGGTGTTGATTCTTGAGTATTGTCATTTTTATCACCATCAATGCCAAGCAACTCAACTTCAAATACTAATGTTGATGCTGGTTGGATGCCTGCTTTATCTTGTTGTCCTGGAAGACTTTGATCACCATAAGCTAACTCTGGTGGCACAACCAGTTTGATCTTACCGCCAACGCCGATCAATTGAATTCCTTCAGTCCAACCTTTGATAACCGCATTAAGTGGAAAGGTTGCTGGCTCACCACGGTCATAAGAACTATCAAATTTACGTCCATCCGTCAATGTGCCTGAATAATGAACAATAACAGTATCTTGCTCAGTTGGATGACGGTCTGAACTTTCTTTAATGATTTGATAAAGTAATCCTGACTTGGTTTTTTGTACGCCATCTTGTTTAGCAAATTCTGTGCGGAATTTATCACCTGCTGCTGTATTTTCAGTTTTTTCCTTTTCAAAACGCGCTTTGCTTTCTTCTTGAATTCGTTTTCCAAATGCATCTAAGATGTTTTTAACATCATCTTTTGAAAGTTGCGATGCATCACGGAAAGTCTCATTAAAACCACTAATCAAATACTCTTGGTCTGGTTTGATTTCATTTTGTTCTAAGTTTGACTTCATGTACGTTGCAAATGATGAACCTAACGCATATGCTTCTTTTTGTGCATCAGTTGAAATTGTAACTTTATTTGCTACTGTTGTGGAACTATTAGTGTCAGCTGATTTTTTATCATCACACCCAGTTAATGCTAATACAATGGCACTGCTGACTAATGTCATTTTAATCAATGATTTCATTCTACTTCTCCAAGTTATAAACTTTTTAACTAATTATTTTCATTATTATATATGATTTGGTATGGGATAATATAGTATTTACAAATCATTTATTTAATTAAGTTATATTAACATAGCATCAATATAATGGAATAAATAAAACGCGCTATTTAAATCATCCTTGAGTGAAACAGGCTTCCTCAGTTATAATGTATAAAATTTATAGCAAATAATGTATAAGGATAGCTATTTTGACTACCGAACTTAATGCCCTTGATATTGAAGAAATCATCAGTTTATTGCCCCATCGTTATCCATTTTTAATGGTTGATCGCGTACTTAGTTACGAAAAAGGTAAAACATTAAAAGCGATCAAAAATGTTACTGTGAATGAACCATTCTTCCAAGGTCACTTTCCTAATAAACCGATTTTTCCTGGCGTATTAATTTTAGAAGCTATGGCACAAGCTACAGGAATTTTGGCATTTAAAAGCATTGAAGAATTGTCGCCAGGACAACTTTATTACTTCGCTTCAATTGACAAGGCACGTTTCAAGCGTCCTGTTGTGCCAGGTGATCAAATTGTATTAGACGTTGAGTATATTAAAGAACGTCGTGGCATTGCGCTATTCCACGGTGTTGCAACTGTTGATGGTAAGTTAGTTTGCGAAGCCGAAATGATGTGTGCTCGTAAATAACATTTGGTATTTTTCATATTCCAAATTGTTTTAAGGAAATACTATGGCAACAGAAATACACCCAAGTTCAGTCATTGAAAAAGGTGCTAAAATTGGCGATAACGTCAAAATTGGTCCTTTTTGTTTTATTGGTGAAAATGTTGAAATTGGTGACGGAACATTTTTAAAATCGCACGTTGTCATCAATGGGCACACCAAAATTGGTAAAGATAACCAAATTTATCAATTTGTCTCAATTGGTGAAGTAAACCAAGATTTAAAATATCGTGGAGAGCCAACGCGTACCGAAATTGGCGATCGCAATATGATTCGCGAAAGTGTCACTATTCACCGTGGTACGGTTCAAGGTGGCGAGTTAACTCGTGTTGGTAGTGATAATTTATTGATGATTAATGCTCACGTTGCGCACGATTGTTATATTGGTAATCACTGTATTTTAGCAAATAACGCCACCTTAGGCGGACATGTTCAATTAGACGATTATGTCATTGTTGGTGGCATGACAGCTGTTCATCAATTTTGTGTGATTGGATCGCATGTTATGGTTGGTGGTTGTTCTGGCGTTGCGCAAGACGTTCCTCCTTATGTTATTGCCCAAGGCAATCATGCAACTCCTCATGGTGTAAATTATGAAGGCTTAAAGCGCAGAGGCTTTAGCAAAGATGCCTTACAGGCGATTCGCAATAGCTACAAAGTCCTTTATCGAAATGGCTTAACGTTGGACGAAGCTAAAGCTGAAATTGCAACCATTGCCGAACAATATCCTGAGGCCCAACTCTTTGTTGACTTTTTTTCACGTTCAACGCGTGGCATTATCCGTTAATGACCAATAAACCATTAACCATTGCCTTAGTCGCTGGAGAAACTTCTGGCGATATTCTTGGCTCGGGATTGATTCGTGCGCTAAAAAATCATCATCCCAACATTGAATTTGTTGGTATAGCAGGTCCTAAAATGCAAGCTGAAGGTTGTAGGGCTTGGTATGAAATGGATGAATTGTCGGTTATGGGCATTGTTGAAGTATTGGGGCGATTACGTCGTATTTTATCTATTCGCCGAGATATCAGTAAACGTCTTATTGAACTTAACCCCGATATATTTATTGGTATTGACGCACCTGATTTCAATCTTTCCCTAGAAGGTAAATTAAAACAAGCCGGTATTAAAACGATTCATTACGTTAGCCCCTCCGTTTGGGCTTGGAAGCAAAAACGAGTTTTCAAAATTAAACGTAATACCAATCTTATTTTAGCTTTTTTACCGTTTGAGAAAACCTTTTATGATAAATTTGATGTGCCTTGCCGCTTTATTGGTCATAAGATGGCTGATGATATTCCACTTAATCCAGATCAAATGGCTATTCGTCAACAATTAGATATGCCACTAAATTGCCGTTGTTTAGCTTTATTACCCGGTAGTCGCCATGCAGAAGTAACATTATTATCGACTCCTTTTTTAGAAGCTGCGCAATTATTACGTCAACGTTATCCTGACTTACATATTGTTGTACCATTAGTGAATGAAAAAAGACGAAAAGAGTTTGAACAGATTAAAGCCGAAGTTGCACCAAAACTAGACATACAATTATTAGATGGTCATGCCCGTGAAGCAATGATTGCTAGCGATGCGGCAATTTTAGCCTCTGGTACTGTGGCATTAGAATGTATGTTAGCCAAATGTCCTATGGTTGTAGGCTATAAAATGAAACCTTTCACATTTTGGCTTGCTAAAAAATTAATTAAAACTCCTTATGTCTCTTTACCTAACATTTTAGCTGGTAAAGCCCTAGTTCCAGAGTTATTACAGCAAGATTGCACACCTGAAAATATCGCGAATCACATTATTCCCTTGTTAGAGGGTGATAATACTGAGCTAAAACAGACATTTTTATCTTTGCATAAACAAATCCGTTGTAATGCCGATGAGCAAGCGGCTAAAGCAGTGCTTGATGTATTAGAGGATGCGCATTGTTGTTAGAATTTACCTATCCTGATGCCACATTAATTGCTGGTGTCGATGAAGTCGGACGCGGTCCACTTTGTGGCGATGTTGTTACTGCTGCTGTTATTTTAGATCCAAACAAGCCAATTAAAGGCTTAACTGACTCTAAAAAATTGACTGAAAAAAAGCGCGAACAACTGTTTGACATAATCAAACAAGATGCTTTAGCGTGGAATATTGCCCGCGCTTCAGTTGATGAAATCGATAAATTAAATATATTACATGCCACTATGCTAGCAATGCAACGTGCTGTATCTGGATTAACTATTAAACCCAATTTTGTATTAGTTGATGGTAATCGTTGTCCTGATTTTGGTATTCAAAGCCAAGCGGTCATTAAGGGCGATTTATTGGTAGCAGAGATTAGTGCTGCTTCAATTTTGGCTAAAGTTACACGTGATCGTGAGATGGTTGAGCTTGATAAATTGTATCCACAATATGGCCTTGCTAAGCATAAAGGTTATCCAACTAAAGCGCATTTAGCGGCAATAAAAGAACATGGTATTAATCATTTATATCGTAAAAGTTTTGCACCAGTTAAGAGTTTAGCATTATTTTAATTCACCATTGTTTGTCAACCGTTGTCAGAAATGATCAATTGAAAATAGAAACTGGTGAAATGATTGTTTCTTGATAAGGAATTTTGTTTCCATAACGTTTTTTTAATTTTTGCTTCACGGCAGGCGATGAAAGATTAAAATCTTTGATAGTTTGTAATTGACCAATTTTCAATTTAAGTGCTTTATCATAAATTTTCCAGATTAACTCAGAACAATAGATATAATTATTATCCCAACCAAACCAGATATCATAAGGTTTGCCTTTAAAACTACTTGCGACTTGCTTTAATTTAGCAATTTCGTTATTGGATAAATTGTGATTTTTTAAACGTTTTATGATGTAATTTTTATTTTTACCACGCGCAATCCAACTATTGAGTGGTGTATAAACTACTTTATTAGCAGCTTCAAAAACATATGGCTTGCCATTTTTAATAAAAATAATTCCCATATGGCTGTATGGCGAGTTTGTTGCTTGTTCAATAGCTAGACTTTGTCTTGATTGTTAGGATTGAAAAATAATATCACTATCTTGAGGTTTATAACTAGCAATACTAATAAAGCTAACTAAAGACAGCATTAACAATATAATAAAACGCATTAAATTTCCATTTAACTATAAATAATGCTATAAATTATAAAATAACCACTTATAAAATAGCGTTTTATAAGTGGTTATCCAAATGGGAAACTAGTCTTGATGAGTAAAGATAGACGTAAATTTATTTTTATACATCTCTTTACTAGCTTTAACAAATCGAATTGTTTTGAAAATACCCAACAAGCTTGCTTGATGCATACGATAGAGCAGGCGATGAATAGTTAAAGCAAAAAATCCTTTAACATTCATTTCTCGTTTGCCAGCAATTTTAACCACACCTTGTGCGGTATCATGCAGAGAAATAATCGTTCCATTATCGGTATAATTAAACGATTTCATTGGTTTATTATTTAACATGTTAACAATATTTTCATAACAGATTTTTGCCATCTGATGTGCGGCTTGTGCTGTAGCGGGAGCAGCTCTTCCGCTGTCTTGCATTGCGTAAGCACAATCACCAATAACAAAAATATTATCATCGCGTGTTGTTTGTAATGTTGGTTTAACCACAAGTTGATTAGAACGGCTTGATTCTAACCCAGCAATATCTTTTAGATAGTCAGGCGCTTTTACACCCGCAGTCCAGATCATAATATCAGCGTTAATGGTGTCTCCATCTTTAGGATAAAAGCCATCACTTTCCGCTTTAGTTATCATGGTCTTGGTTAACACATGAATGCCACGTTTTTGTAATGTTTCGGTAATACCTAATGCTGTTTTTTCAGGTAACGCAGGTAAAATACGATCAGTTGCTTCAATAACCGATACATCCAGCAAATCTGAACACATTTTATTTTGGCCACAAGCACCAAATGTTTCAACCATATGAGGTAATTCGGAAGCTAATTCAACACCAGTTGCACCACCACCAACAATAGCGATACGAATTTTATCTTCAGTTGTTGCTTCATGTTTATCAATAATTGAACAAAAACTAGCAAATTTTGCAATAAGTGTTTCACGTAAACGAATTGCAGCGTTTTGGTCGTCTAAAAAGATACAATGCTCTTTAACACCTGGCGTACCAAAATCATTTGAAGTACTACCTATTGCTACAACTAAAATATCATATGGAATAGAAATAGATTCGTTATTTAAATTCTCAACAATAACTTGTTTTTCTTCACGGTTAAGATTAGTGAACGTACCTTGAGTAAATTGGAAGTTGTGTTGTTGCCCTTGCAAAGCATAGTCAATTCTATCAGCTTGCTCATTCAAAACGCCAGTAGCAACTTCATGTAATAAAGGTTTCCATAGGTGATAACTATTTTTATCAATCAGTGTAATGTCAGCTTGGTTGTCTTTTCCTAGTTTATCGCCAAGGTCTGTAGCTAGTTCCAAACCGCCGGCTCCACCACCAATAATTATTATTTTTTTCATAAATTTCAAACCTTATCGTAATTAATTATAAATATCATACTAAATAAGTAGGTTTTTATCTATTTCTTTTAACGAATATCATTTATAAATAAAACCTATTAAAGTGATGTTTTACAATTATTAAAATTTATTTAAAACTCAAATGGAGTATAGTCGTATTTGTTATTGATCGTGTTGATATATTCTTTTTTTTAAACTAAAAATTTCTCTTTATTCATTAAAATAAAGCACTTTTCGTATAATTTATAATGCAGTAATCGTTACAATTTATGTTTGAGAGATCTATAATGCATATCATCATCCTATACTATTTAGACCTTATCTAATCATTTCACGCTATATAAAATTTATGAATAAAAAAATTTTTATTATTATTGTGTTAATTGTTATTTTAATTTCAATGACAATTCTAATTCGATCACATAATAGCCAGCTTATATTACAAGGCGAGGTTGATGCACCTAATGTTAGTATTTCGTCAAAAGCGAAAGGGCGCGTGCAGGCGATACATGTCAATCGCGGTGATGATGTAAAGCCAAGCGATATATTAATAACGCTTGATAGTCCAGAGCTATTAGCACAAGTCAAAGCAGCGCAAGCGGCTTGCGATCAAGCACGAGCTCAAGTTGCGCTTTCTGAACATGGAACACGTGAAGAAAGCATTCGCTACTATGAAGCGTTACTGCAACAAGCTAAAGTTGCTTATGATAATGCATCCAAAGAATATGATCGTAATAAAGCGATTTCGGCCAAAGGTTATGTTTCTCAATCGATCTTAGATAATGCATTAAAAACGCGTGATGCAGCCTTTCAACAAGTTCAGTCAGCACAAGCTAATTTAGATCAAGCCAAAAATGGTGATCGTATTGAACAACGTGAAATTTATGATGCTAAATTAAAAGAAGCAGAAGAGCAGCTTAAACAATTACAAATTCAATACGATGATTTACAAGTAAAAGCCCCTGTCGAAGGTGAGGTTGGTTCAATACCAGCCGAAGTTGGCGAGTTATTTAATGCTAATAGTCCATTATTGACCGTAATTCAGCTACCAAAAGCGTACTTTATATTTAATCTTCGTGAAAACATTATGCCCAATATTCATAAAGGCGATCATGTTAAGCTTGAAGTGCCTGCTCTTGGTAATAAAGAAGTTGAGGCTGAAGTTCGTTATATCGCACCCATGGGTGATTATGCAACAAAACGTGCAACACGAGCTACCGGTGATTTTGATTTAAAAACCTTTGAAGTTAGACTTTATCCAACAACGCCTATTGCAGGTTTACGTGCAGGTATGAGCACACTATGGAAATTAGACAACTAATTTGGGATTTTTGGTACCGCTTCAAAGAAGCGTTTAATGCTGAAATACCTGTGATATTTAAGCGGTTTACTTTCCATTGGTTAATGTGGATTTTACCGCTAATTATTTTTATATTAATTAGCAGTATTTTTTATCGTGGTGTACTTTTTGATCTACCGGTTGGCTATATTGATAATGATAAAAGTGTTTTATCGCGTGAAATCGTGCGTGATCTTAATGCTGGAGCACATGCCAATCTGGTCAATTATGATAGCCAGCTTGCTGATGCTGAACGTGATTTGCAAAAAGCAAAAATTTATGCCATTTTTTATATTCCACCGAATTTTGAAGCAGATGTATTAGCTGGTCGGCAGCCAACACCAATGCTTTATTATAATGCGTTATATTATAGTGCTGGATTATATTCTATTATGGATTATTCAGGCCTAATTGCGGCATTAAATACCCAATACCGTAGCACAATGGCAACTAGTATTGGGATACCGGTACCTAAGCTTGCAAAAGTAAACTTCAATTATGATGGATTGTTTAATGCCAGTGGTAACTCAATGTACTTTCAGCAATTTTCGGCTGTGGTGCATTTACTACAACTGTTTGTTGTCACAACAACGATTCATCTATTAGCACAATTACCAAAGCGAACGCGCCCTAATTATCCTTTTGTTTTAGGGAAATTAGCACCTTATACCATTTGGTTTACCATGCTGCTTATTTTCGAAATTGCGATGCTTGTTCTGTTTTCTCATGCTCGTGTATCAGGTTCGCCTTTTGCCATGGTGACGGTGGTATTTTTCTATGTGATTGCTGCACAAAGTATTGGTATTTTGCTATATACTTTTACTAAAACCCCTATTGATGCTTATACTTATATCGGTATTTTAGTTGGACTTGCGTTAACTTATTCTGGTGTTGTTGTGCCTGAACTATCTATGCCTTGGATTGCAAGGTTTATTTCATCATTAGAACCATTAACTTATGCTCTTAATAAGCTGTTCGATCTGTTTTTACGTCACTCTAGTTATCTTTCAGTATTAAAAACCTGTGTTATTTTAATGGTCTACCCAATAATTATTACCGTGTTAGTGAGAAAACGTCTAGTAAGACGACTACATTCACAGTAAGAGGAAACACCAAGATGCTTAAAATATTTTGGTCTTCATTTATAAAAATATTTTTACTTTTATTAGTTAGACCAATGTGGTTGTTGCTATTATTGTCTGTCTCATTGATGAGTTTAGTTTACAGTAATGGCACTATTACCAGCTTGCCGGTTGCGATAATCGATCAAGATCATACGCCAACTAGCCGAAGTTTAATTCGTTCTTTAAATACCAGTTCAAAAATAGAGACCATTATATATGAGAGCTCTCTGCAAGCTTATGATGATATTAATAATCATCGACTTTTTGCGGTATTTACGATTCCAAGAGATTTTGAAAAGCGGTTATTAAATGGTGAAGAAGTGACCATACCTGCATATGGCGATGCTTCAAGTCGTTTAGCCAATGGTTTAATACAAGTCGATATAAAAGGGATCTATCAACAAATATTAACTCAATATAATACTCGGATAATGCGGAATAGTGGGTTTTCAGATAAACAGATCAATATTATTTTATCGCCAATAAATGGTCAAACTGAACCACTTTATAATCCTGGCGTCAGTTTTGCCGCTATTACCTTTCCGGGTTTATTAGTAATGTTATTGCAACACTCTTTTTTAATTGCTTCAACACGCACTAATATTACATTAAACTCGTTACCGCAAGGTAAACCACCTAAAATTGTCATATTGGGTAGCTTGTGTGGTCTTATACCGATCTGGTTATTTTTATCCATTGTACTATTTGGTTTATGGCCTTGGGTTCTTGGTTATCGACAGCTTGCAAATATACCTGAAATTCTAATTATGACATTTCCATTGTTACTTGGTGTGTTAGGCTTAAGTAAATTACTGACAGAGTGTTTACGTAAAACTGAAATGATTTATCTTACACTTGCATTTTTGACAACACCAGTGTTTTATCTATCAGGCACCATTTGGCCACTTGATGCCATGCCATTTGGGGTACAAATTGTTTCCAAAATGTTGCCATCAACTTGGGCAACTAATATGATTGCTGGTGTAAACCAAATGGGATTAGGCTTACTAGATAATTTATTTAATGTTTTTATGATTTTATTACTGGGGATCATATATGGTTCACTTGGCTTTTTTATTGCAGCATTACGGGACGGTCGAGTAAGACGATTCTTAAAAAGGTATCGAGCGTAAAACCAGAAAAGTAACATAATAAGTAAAACATAAAATGCAAAGATAATATAATGCTTTATATGTAAATACTTAATTTTGCCAATAAACCGTATGGCTATATTTGGAACGTGACCGATTTATACTAATGTTACTGCTATTTATTAAACATATTGATGCGGTTTTACAATTTAATAAATACAAAGACCGGATGCCTTTATTATTACAGATAGTCAAACTTGCTTTATTGACTAATTTACTTTATTGTTTGGGGATTATTTTGAGTTAGTTCACGTTTATTTAATTTTAATATCATTTTACTTAGTATTAGCGTTATACTAAACAAACTTACACACCTCACAGCAAAAGGAGACTTGATGATGGAGTTTGATACTTCAATTCTTTGCGATTATTACCCAGAAGATGTTAACGTAGTTGAACCGATATTTAGTAATTTTGGTGGCGTGACATCATTTTCAGGTCAAGCTGTAACAGTTAAATGTTTTGAAGATAACGGGTTACTATACGAAATTTTACAATCGGAAGGCTCAGGTAAAATTCTTGTCATTGATGGTGGTGGTTCTGTGCGTCGAGCATTAATTGACGCAGAGCTGATAGATATTGCCGTTCAAAATCAATGGGAAGGGATTATTGTCTATGGCGCCGTTCGCCAAGTTGATTATCTGGCCGAAGCCGATATTGGTATTCAAGCATTAGCCGCTATTCCAGTTGGCGCGGATGATCAGGGCGTTGGCGAAGTTGATATTCGTGTTAATTTTGGTGGCGTGACATTCTTTTCAGGTGATTTTGTCTATGCTGACAATACCGGTATTATCTTATCTGAAATTGCCCTCGAAATTGAAGATAAATAAACAAAGGTCTATACCGCCGGCGAGTATCGGCGGATTTTATACTTAAATGTCTACTTTCCTGAAACTATTTGACAAAAAGACACTCTGTTTTTAAACCACTCGATGACGAATATAACCACCGGTTACCGTTTTAATTAATCCCTCTAGTTCCATATCTAATAATTTGCTTGTCACTTCCGAAATTGACATATTCACTTGCTGAGCAATAATATCAATTGGAATAGGTTGGTGATGAATCACAGCAAAAATATCAGGGTATAAAATAGAATGACTTTGTTTTTCTTTCTGCTGATTATGCGAGCTATTTATTACTGATAAATAATTACAATAATGCTCTAAAATATCAGCCGGTTTAGAAACTAAGTAAGCCCCTTGTCTAATTAAATAGTGCGTTCCGCTACAGTTTTCATTATTAATATCACCTGGCAAAGCAAATACATCGCGATTTTGTTCAAGAGCATAGCGCGCTGTAATTAAAGAGCCACTTTTTTCTGATGCTTCAACCACAAAGGTGCCCAAACTTAACCCGCTAATAATTCGGTTTCGACGAGGAAAGTAAGCCGATCTAGCTTTTTCAAATGGCAAAAATTCGGACACAATTGCACCATTTTTTGCCAAAATATCATTTGCTAAGTTTAAATTTGATCTTGGTGCAATCTTTGCTAAACCACTACCTAACACTGCAATTGTACGACCCGATGCCTCAAGTGCACCACGATGACAAATTGCATCTAATCCCAGTGCCAAACCACTAGTTATGGTTAAACCATTAATTGCTAATTCGCTTGCAAAATATCGCCCCCATTGAGCTCCATATTCACTAAATTCACGGCTTCCAACCATAGCCAGTTGAGGAGAATGTAATAACTGTCGATTACCTAAAACAAACAGTAACAAAGGCGGAGAGCAGATTTGTTTGAGCAACAACGGATAATCACTATCACAATAGGCAATAAGATGTTTTTGTGAGCTGGGAGAATCTAACCATTCAAGTATTGGTTCAAAATGAAGATATGAAGTTTCATAAAAACGCGCTAATTGAACATCTAATAAGCCCAGCTTATCTAACAAAAAAGTCACATTTTGTATTTTATCAGGTAAATCATTTGCAAAAAGTTGTCCAATTTTTTTAAAAATAGCTTGTTTGCCATGTCCAAGCATTGAAATTCGCAATAAGAACTCATATTTACTCATCATAACCTTTTGCACTCATTTTAAATAATTTAACTATCTTGAATTGATAAGATAAATACTAGCAATAGCCAACAAGGACTATTCATCAGTATGATAAATGTTTACAATGAGCAATTGATTGAATAAACCCGAAATTTGAGGAGTAGATCGAATAATTTATGGCTATTTTACCGGTATTACGTTTTCCTGATGAGCGGCTTCGCAAAGTTGCTAAACCTGTTACCCAGTTCACACCAGAGTTACAAACGATCATTGATAATATGATCGAAACCATGTACGACGAAAACGGTATTGGGCTTGCTGCAACCCAAGTGGATGTACATGAACAAATTATTGTTATTGATGTATCAGAAGATAAAAGCCAAGTTTATGTGATCATCAATCCTGAAGTCATTAGTCAAGAAGGTGAGACCGGTATAGAAGAAGGCTGCCTATCAGTGCCTGATTGTCGAGGTTTTGTACCAAGGGCTGAAAAAATCAAAATCAAAGCGCTTGATCGTCATGGTAATCCTTATGAAATTGATGCCGACGAGCTATTAGCTATCTGTATTCAGCACGAAATGGATCACTTAAAAGGTAAACTCTTTGTTGATTATCTTTCACCATTAAAACGTCAACGAATCGAGCAAAAAATGAAAAAGCTTACCCGCGAAGAGCAACGGAATAAATAAACTTAACCGCCAAAGTGGTTGGCGGTTAACTGATTTAAACTAAATTATTTAGCAACAATGACCATCGCAGGACGAATTAAACGACCATTTAAGGTATAACCTTTTTGAATCGTATTAACGATTTGGCCTGATTGATGTTCTGGTGATTCAACCATGCTTATCGCTTGATGTACATCAGGATTTAATTGTGAATCTTCGGTATTAATCACTTCAATACCAAATTTTTTGACCGTATCTAAGAATGATTTTAATGTCAATTCTAACCCTTCAACAGTGGCTTTATGTTCAGGATTAGCTTTGTCTGTTGATTCTAAAGCGCGTTCTAGATTATCGATAACCGGTAATAATTCATTAGAGAATTTTTCTAGTGCAAATTTACGTGCTTTATCAACATCTTGCTCAACACGTTTACGAACATTATCAATTTCAGCCCGTGCACGAATCATAGCTTCGCTTTCATTTTTTTTCGCCAATTGTAAGGCTTGCTCAAGCTCTGCAATGCGTGCATCTTTTGCGCTTAATTGTTCTTCAAGATTTGGCTGTGACGCTACTTCTTGTTCGATAGTATCTTCTGCTGGTGTGTCAATGCTAGTTTCATTTTCTGACGTATTTTTATCTTGTTCTGTCATAAGGTACTCCAAATAATGTAGTCGAAAACTTAGTGAATAACGGTTATTATGGGGACAATTTTTATGATTACAAGCTTATCAGTACATTGATATGTAATTTTTTGACCTGTCACGAAAAAATACATAGTGTTTATGTAACAAATTACAAGGATATTTTATGCAAACACCATTTAAATGCATTGGTCTAATTGGACTTCCGCGTAAGTTAGAAGCAATTGAAACCCATCAAGTGCTTTATGATTGGCTTGTTAAACTTGGTATTCGTGTGTTAGTGGAAGATCGCTTGGCGGAGCACATCCAATTCCCCGTTAGCCATTACGCCTCGTTAGAAACAATTGGCCAGCAAGCTGACCTAGCCATTGTTGTAGGGGGGGATGGCAATATGTTACGTTCCGCGCGTTATTTATCACCATATAAAATCAAAGTGATCGGTGTTAATCGTGGTAATTTAGGTTTTTTAACCGACATATCCCACGAACAAGTGATTGAGCAATTAAGCCCAGTGATTGCCGGCAAATATGACGATGACCCTCGTTTTTTACTTGAAGTTTCTATTTATGATAACGGCAATTTAATTAATTCAAGTTTTGCCGTGAACGAAATTGTTGTGACCCCCAATACGGTTGCCCACATGATTGACTATGATGTGTACATTAATGAACGCAATGCGTTTTCACAGCGAGCTGATGGGCTGATTATTGCAACACCGACAGGCTCTACCGCTTATTCACTATCGGCGGGTGGGCCAATTTTAGCACCTCATTTAGACGCATTAATTATTACACCAATGTTTCCGCATTCATTAGCTGTCAGACCATTGGTCATCAAGGGCGATGTGCCTATTCATCTTAAATTTCCAACGACAGCACTTGATTTAAATATCGCTTGTGATAGCCAAATTATTTTACCAGTCAAACCAACACAAGATGTGATTATTCGCCGATCTTCGTATGAATTTAATTTGATTCATACCAAAGATTATGATTACTTTAATAATCTTTCAACCAAATTAGGTTGGTCACAAAAGATGTTTTAATCTTTTTTTGTCAAAAACTTTCAGGAAAGTATGCGTTTTAGTATAAAATTTCATTTTAAATAATCAATGTTATGGCATAAACGGTGAATGATGAAAAGATAGCTGCAATCACATCATCTACCATAATGCCAAATCCACCGGGTACACGTTTATCAAACCAGCGAATTGGCCAAGGTTTTGCCATGTCAAACACTCTAAATGCGATAAAGGCTATAGTTATCCACATAACAGAAAGTTGTGGAATAAAAAATAAGGTTATCCACATGCCGACAAATTCATCCCAAACGATATGCCCTGAATCGTGAGTATGTGTATCATCCGAGGTTTTTTGACAAATAAAACAACCAAAAATAAAAGTCACTAAAATAAATATCCAGTATAAAGCTGGCTGTAAACCATAAAACAAAAGCCATAACGGGATAGCCATTAATGAACCCATGGTTCCCGGCATAATCGGTGACATGCCGCTACCCAATCCTACCGCTAAGAAATGAATGGGATTGGTCAGTTTTAGGTATTTTTTAAAATCTTTATTTCGCTCTTGTTTGGTCATGATTCAATATTCTTTTAGATAAAATTATGCCGACATTAAGTCGGCAAAAAGAAAGGCGCTTATTTTAGCAAAACACCTTTGTATTGATTGTGACAATATTATTCGTCTTTGGTTAATGTTGCAACCATTACCGCTTTAATGGTATGTAACCTGTTTTCGGCTTCGTCAAATACAATACTATGCTCAGACTCAAATACGCTATCTGTTACCTCAAGCCCATTGGTTAAGCCATATTGTGCTGCCATTTGTTTACCCACTGTCGTATTCATATCATGAAAAGCTGGCAAGCAATGCATAAATTTGACATTTGGATTATTGGTAAGTTTGATTACATTGTCATTCACTTGATAAGGCGTTAACAATTTAACTCGCTCATCCCAAACTTCCTTAGGCTCACCCATTGATACCCATACATCAGTATATAAAAAGTCGACGTCTTTAACGCCCAAAGTCACATCTTCAGTTAAGATAATTTTGGCACCTATCATTTTGGCAATATCTTGGCACTTTTGCACAAGTTCGGCTTCCGGCTGACAAGCTTTTGGTGCAACTAATCGAATTTCCATCCCCATTAACGCTGCACCTTCCATTAATGAATTTCCCATATTATTCCGAGCATCGCCTAAATAGGCAAATTTAATACTACTTAATGGGCGATGTCCTATATGCTCTTTCATTGTCATAAAATCGGCTAATATTTGGGTTGGATGTGCTTCGGTCGTTAAGCCATTCCAGACTGGCACACCTGCATATTTTGCTAACGTTTCAACAATTTCTTGACCATAACCACGATATTCAATTCCATCATACATTCGACCTAGCACGCGCGCGGTATCTGCAATTGACTCTTTATGCCCAATTTGGCTACCACTAGGTCCTAAATAGGTGACATTCGCACCTTGATCAAATGCACCAACCTCAAAAGCACAACGAGTACGGGTGGAGTCTTTCTCAAAAATTAACGCGATATTTTTACCAATTAAATGTTGTTGTTCTTGCCCTTGTTGTTTGGCTTGTTTTAATTCAATGGCAAGATTAATTAATTGATTGATTTCGGTAGGGGTAAAGTCGAGTAATCGTAAAAAATGACGCTGATAAAAACCGTGCATGATATTGCTCCTAATAACCGTAATTATTCAAAAGATTCTATTTGAATAATTATGCAAATTCAAGTTAAACATAATAATCATCCCAATTTTTTGTTTTTACGTTGAGAATGTCTCAAAAATTAGACATGATTATTAAAGTAATTTTTATGATATTGCTTTTTTTGTACAAAAAATTGTAATAAAATGACCAATTATTGTATCTTTATAGATAAGTAAATTTGAATTTATATTCAAAAATAACGATAATTTATTCAAAAGGTCTTTTTTATCATGCAAACTTATGCCCTCCTTATGTTACAAGATGGTTCACAATTTATCGGAAAGTCAGTTGGTGCTGAGGGGCACACTGTTGGTGAAGTAGTATTTAACACCTCCATGACCGGCTATCAAGAAATCCTTACCGATCCCTCTTACTGCGAACAATTGGTTACACTGACCTATCCTCATATTGGTAATGTCGGAACAAATGATGATGATGCCGAATCCAGCCAAGTTTATGCAAAAGGGTTGATTATTCGTGATTTGCCATTATTAGCCAGCAATTACCGAAGCGAACTCGATCTTTCCAGCTATTTAAAAAAGCATAATGTTATTGCCATTGCCGATATTGATACGCGGCGCTTAACGCGTATTTTGCGTGAAAAAGGAGCACAGCATGGTGTTATCATAACATCAACGGATAAAAAGACCTTACTTGAAAAAGCCGAAATAGCCAAACAACAGGCAATAAATTTTAAAGGATTAAGTGGGCTTGATTTAGCTAAAGAAGTGACGTGTTCAACAAGTTATATTTGGACTCAAGGCATATGGACAAGGCAACAACAGCCCAATCCAATACCAGAAAACCAATTACCATATCATGTTGTTGCTTATGATTTTGGCGTAAAACGCAATATCCTGCGCATGTTAGTTGAGCGTGGTTGTAAATTAACTGTCGTACCAGCCAAAACGACAGCAGAAGAAGTCCTTGCATTAAAGCCAGATGGCATATTTTTATCTAATGGCCCAGGTGATCCAGCCCCTTGCCGTTATGCAATTGAGGCTATTAAGCAGTTTTTAAATACTGACATTCCTATCTTTGGCATCTGCTTAGGTCATCAACTTTTAGCGCTGGCATGTGGTGCTAAAACGATTAAAATGAAGTTTGGTCACCATGGCGGAAATCACCCCGTTAAAGATCTTGAAAATAATCGGGTGATGATCACCGCCCAAAATCATGGTTTTGCGGTAGATGAAACAAGTTTACCTGCTCATCTAAGAGCCACTCATAAATCACTATTTGATGGTTCACTGCAAGGTATTCATCACAATTACAAACCAGCTTTTAGTTTTCAAGGTCACCCAGAAGCCAGTCCCGGGCCACATGATGCCGCACCTCTTTTTGATCACTTTATTGACTTAATTAAAATTTATAAGCAGGAGCAATAATTATGGCTAAGCGAACAGATATCAACAGTATATTAATTATTGGCGCAGGCCCAATTGTTATTGGTCAAGCATGTGAATTTGATTATTCGGGTGCACAGGCCTGTAAGGCGCTACGTGAAGAAGGCTATCGCGTTATTTTAGTTAACTCCAATCCTGCCACTATCATGACGGATCCTGAAATGGCTGATGCCACTTATATCGAGCCAATTCATTGGACATGTGTTCGCAAGATTATTGAACAAGAAAGACCCGATGCTATTTTACCGACTATGGGCGGGCAAACAGCGCTAAATTGTGCATTAGAGCTCGAAAAGCAAGGCGTATTAAAAGAGTTTAATGTCGAAATGATTGGCGCAACAGCCGATGCTATAGATAAAGCCGAAGATCGCAAACGGTTTGATGAGGCTATGAAAAAAATAGGTCTTGATACTGCACGATCGGGTATTGCTCATTCACTTAAAGAAGCTTATGCCGTTCTTGAGCAGGTTGGTTTTCCCTGTATTATTCGCCCGTCTTTTACCATGGGAGGAACGGGGGGCGGAATTGCGTATAACACAGAAGAATTTGAAGAAATCTGTACCCGTGGGCTCGATCTTTCACCGACTAATGAACTGCTCATCGATGAATCATTGATAGGCTGGAAAGAGTACGAAATGGAAGTGGTGCGAGACAAAAATGACAATTGCATTATTGTTTGCTCAATTGAAAACTTCGATCCAATGGGTATTCACACCGGTGATTCAATTACCGTTGCGCCAGCACAAACATTGACGGATAAAGAGTATCAAATCATGCGTAATGCATCAATTGCCGTACTGCGTGAAATTGGCGTTGAAACTGGTGGCTCCAATGTACAATTCTCGGTTGATCCTAAAACCGGGCGATTAATTGTTATTGAGATGAATCCGCGAGTATCACGTTCATCAGCGTTAGCTTCTAAAGCTACTGGCTTTCCAATTGCTAAAATTGCTGCTAAGTTGGCAGTTGGTTATACACTCGATGAATTATCGAATGATATTACAGGTGGTAAAACACCTGCCTCATTTGAACCGTCGATTGATTATGTGGTCACTAAAATCCCACGCTTTAATTTTGAAAAGTTTGCTGGTTGTAACGATCGTTTAACCACGCAAATGAAATCGGTTGGTGAAGTCATGGCTATTGGGCGTACCTTTCAAGAATCATTACAAAAAGCATTGCGAGGGCTTGAGGTTGGCGCTTCAGGATTTGATCCTAAAATTGATGATTATACCGATGAAAAAAATATCACCAAAATTCGTTATGAACTCCAAGAAGCGGGCGCCGATCGTATTTGGTATATTGCCGATGCCTTTAGGGCTGGATTGAGTTTAGATGAGATTTTTACATTAACCAATATAGATCGTTGGTTTTTAATGCAAATTGAAGAGCTGGTTAATTTTGAAAACAAGCTAAAAGAGCAGTCACTTGCACAACTCGATCCAGAAACATTATGGCAATTAAAACGTAAAGGTTTTTCAGATTTACGCATTGCCAAACTACTTAATACCACCGAGCAATCGGTTCGCGATTTACGTTATCAATATCATATTCATCCCGTTTATAAACGGGTAGATACCTGTGCGGCTGAATTTGCAACGGATACTGCTTACCTTTATTCAACCTATGAGCAAGAGTGTGAAGCCAATCCTCAATTTAACCGTAAAAAAATTATGATCCTAGGTGGTGGTCCTAATCGAATTGGTCAAGGTATTGAGTTTGATTATTGCTGTGTGCATGCGGCATTAGCTCTGCGTGAGGATGGTTATGAAACCATTATGGTTAACTGTAACCCAGAAACTGTGTCAACCGATTATGATACTTCTGATCGCCTCTATTTTGAGCCAGTCACGCTTGAAGATGTGCTTGAGATTGCGCATGTTGAAAAGCCAAATGGTGTTATCGTGCAATATGGTGGACAAACACCACTAAAACTCGCCCGTGCACTTGAAGCAGCTGGGCTACCAATTATTGGTACCTCACCTGACGCTATCGATAAAGCCGAAGATCGCAAACGCTTTCAAGAAGTCGTCGATAAACTGAAATTAAAACAACCTGTCAACGCAACAGTGACTGATATTAATGAGGCAGTCATCAAAGCAGAAAAAATAGGTTATCCATTAGTGGTTAGACCTTCTTATGTATTAGGAGGTCGCGCAATGGAAATTGTTTATAATGAACAAGATTTACGCCGTTATTTTAAAACAGCCGTAAGTGAATCAAATAATGCGCCTGTTTTACTCGATCACTTTTTAGATGATGCCATTGAAGTTGATATTGATGTGATTGCTGATGGCGAACAAATTGTGATTGGTGGCATTATGGAACATATTGAACAAGCAGGCATTCACTCTGGTGATTCCGCTTGCTCACTGCCAACTCACACCTTAAGTGCAGAGATTTTAGACAAACTACGACAGCAGGCCAAACAATTGGCACTTGAACTTAATGTAAAAGGCTTAATGAATGGACAATTTGCCATCAAAGATAACCAAATTTATCTGATTGAAATTAATCCTCGTGCAGCACGTACCGTACCGTTTGTCTCAAAAGCAACAGGTTTACCACTGGCTAAAATTGCCGCTCGCGTGATGACAGGGCAATCGCTTGCTAAGCAAAATGTGACTAAAGAGGTGATTCCAGCTTATTATTCGGTAAAAGAAGTGGTATTGCCATTTAATAAATTCAGTGGTGTTGATCCAATCTTAGGTCCAGAAATGCGCTCAACGGGGGAAGTGATGGGAATCGGTAAAACCTTTGCTGAAGCCTTTGCTAAAGCGCAACTTGGTAGCCTATCGAATATGAAAAAATCAGGAAAAGCATTATTATCGGTTCGTGATCAGGATAAAACAAGGCTGTTAGAAGTTGCTAAACGATTAATTGCGTATGGATTTAGTAT
This sequence comes from Gilliamella sp. X-57, assembly GCF_057063565.1. Taxonomy (NCBI): domain Bacteria; kingdom Pseudomonadati; phylum Pseudomonadota; class Gammaproteobacteria; order Orbales; family Orbaceae; genus Gilliamella; species Gilliamella sp. X-57. The sequence goes on from NZ_JBXSQI010000017.1 coordinate 46,197, forward strand.
CGATGCAACTATCGGCACGGCAAAAGTGTTACAACAAGCAGATATACCATGCCAAATTGTAAAAAAAGAAAACGAAGGGCGACCAAATATCCATGACCATATAAAAAATGGCGAATATAGCTACATTCTTAATACCACTTCTGGACGAGCAGCCATTGAAGCGTCAAAAATATTGCGTCGAAGTGCCATTCAATATAAGGTACATTACGATACCACCATGAATGCTGCTTATGCTACAACTGCAGCGCTAGATTACGATCCAGCACAAACTGTAACGCCATTACAGCACCTTTATTGCTAATCACAAAGATAAAGACGAGCATCGCTCGTCTTTAAAAATCCCCGCCATAATCTAATAACTTTGCAATCACTCAATTGCTCGTAATAGACAATAAAATGCTCGTTTTTCATATAAAATAATGTTAATTTATTGGCTATATTTCAATTAATTTAATCAGTTATCATCATGGATATGATTCATTCTTCTGATCTAAAAACGATCATGCATTCCAAGCGAGCCAATATTTATTATTTAGAACATTGTCGTGTTTTGGTTAATGGTGGACGAGTTGAGTATGTGACTGAGCAAGGTCAGCAGTCGTTATATTGGAATATCCCAATAGCAAATACCACCTGTATTTTATTAGGTACGGGAACATCATTGACGCAAGCGGCAGTGCGAGAGCTTTCACGAGCAGGTGTTATGATTGGTTTTTGTGGTGGAGGTGGAACGCCTCTATTTTCATCAACCGAATCTGAATTTGCCTGTCAGTTTTTTTCACCACAAAGTGAATATCGTCCGACACAATACCTACAAAGTTGGTGTCAATTTTGGTTTGATGACAAACGTCGATTACAAGCAGCTAAATTATTACAACAAACACGGCTTAATATTATTAGTGAATGTTGGCCGCAATTTGATTGGGATGTTGATACAACGAAGTTAGCGCATATTCTTACTGATGCAACACAACAATTTACCGATGTTGATAATAGCCAAGCACTTTTAGCCGCAGAAGGGCGAATTAGCAAACGTCTTTATGGCATGGCAAATCAATTAACCTTACAAGATGACAAATTTAAACGAGAACAAGGCACACGAGGTAAAAGTCATGATCCCGCTAATCAATTTTTAGATCATGGTAACTATTTAGCCTATGGCCTTGGCGCAACGGCTTGTTGGGTATTAGGTTTACCACATGGGCTGGCTATTTTACACGGAAAAACTAGGCGTGGTGGCTTAGTTTTTGATGCGGCAGATATTATTAAAGATGGCATTGTATTACCTCAAGCTTTTTTATCAGCCAAACAAGGCGACAGTGAAAAAGAATTTCGTATGGCATGTATTGCGCAATTTGCCCAATTAGGTGCACTTGATAGGATTATTGATACTTTAAAACAGATAGCAGCTCAAATATGAATATTTTACTTGTTAGTCAATGCAAAAAGAACGCCTTAACCGAAACACGGCGGATTATCGATCAGTTTGCTGAGCGCTGCGGTGAACGGACATGGCAAAGCCCAATGACCGAAACTGGGTTACAAACGCTTTATAAATTATTACGCAAAACTGCACGAAAAAATACTGCTGTTGCATGTTATTGGACACATGGTAAAAATTTAACTGATCTTTTGTGGATTGTGGGCGATCGCAGTCAGTTTAATCAAGAGGGACGAGTCCCAACTAATCGTACTAAACGTAATATTTTACGCAGTGATAGCGAAAATTGTTGGCAATATGCAACCACCATTCAATTAATTACAACCATAGCGGCTCTACTTCATGATTTAGGTAAAGCAACGATTGGTTTTCAATCTAAATTACGAGCAGAAACGGTTGTGGCGGCTGATCCTTATCGACATGAATGGATTTCGTTGCAATTATTTTTATTAATGATTCAAGACTGCACCACCAACGAAGCCTTATTTAATCGATTAGCGCATTTTACTCAATATCAACAGCAACATCCTAATTGGTACAAGCAGCTTACCAAAGTTGAAAAAAATGATCTTACGCAGTTACCATTATTGGCACAATGGATTGCGTGGCTCATTGTGTCACATCATAGAATGCCGTTTTTACAAGATTCATTAACGGGGGATATTAAAAATTTACAGAAAATAGATTTTGATATATCTGGTTTAACTGTCCGAAGTTTTTATAAAACATTTAAGGCAATTGATAAATGGGTTAAAAATAGTCATAGTCAACACACTTCACCCAACGATTTTTGGCAGCTTAAAAGCGATATTACCTTAAGTCAGCCTTGGCTGAAAAAACTAAGCCGTTATGCAGCCAAAGCCTTAAATCATGTGCCTTTAATGCAATTGTCTAATATTGACGCGTTTTTATTGCATATTTCGCGTTTAAGCTTAATGTTGGCTGATCATAACTACTCAAGTTTATCTTTAGCAAATGAAGAAGCCGAAAAACATAAAGCAATCTTAATTGCCAATACCAATTACCTGAAAAAAGCGAAGCAACGTTTAGATGATCATTTAATTGGTGTTGCTAATTTTTCAGCCCGCTTTGCTCGTTTATTACCTAAAATAATCACAGAATTACCAGCAATTAATCAGCATAAACCCTTTACCAAACGGACAAGTGTAAAACGATTTCAATGGCAAAATCATGCTTTTGATTTAGCGAAAAGTTATCAACCAATATCTGATGAGTGTGGCTTTTTTGGCGTGAATATGGCATCGACTGGCTGCGGTAAAACCTTAGCCAATGGGCGAATAATGTATGCGCTTTCAAATCCTAAATGGGGCGTGCGTTTTACCATCGCGTTGGGATTACGTGTTTTAACGTTGCAAACAGGTAAAGCATTAAGAGAAAGATTACACTTAAGTGATGAACATCTGGCAATTTTAGTGGGTGGGCGAGCCACAAAAACCTTGTTTGAGCTAAGTAATGAAGAAATACAACAAAACGATTCTGCAAAAAGTTCAGAAAACCAAGGTAGTGAATCTATCGAATCGTTACTTGATGAATATATTGATGTAGCAGAAAGTGGTATTGCTGATTGTGAATTAGGTACCATTATCGAAAACAGCAAAGCAAGACAATTACTCTATGCGCCCATTGTGACATGCACTATTGACCATATTATCCAAGCGAGCGAATGTACGCGAGGCGGTAAATATATTGCACCCACACTAAGGTTGTTAACCTCAGACCTGATTTTAGATGAGCCGGATGATTTTGATCAACACGATTTGCCAGCGCTGGCGCGTTTAGTGCATTTAGCTGGATTGTTTGGGAGCAAAGTACTACTGTCATCGGCAACCTTAACACCAGATTTAATTGCCGGATTATTTGACGCTTACCAAGCCGGGCGAAAAATTTGGAATCAAAATAACCAATATGCCGATAATACCATTGTATGTGGCTGGTTTGATGAATATCAACAGTCGATATCACAAATTGCTGATACTAAAACGTTTAGCGAGCACCATCAACAATTTGTAGCAACACGCATTCATCAATTAGCACAAAGTGCAATCCGCCGTAAAGGGCATATTTTGGATCTACTAAATTACCAAGAAAATAAAACAGAAAACCAAAAACTCAATTATACTGTACTGGCTAAGCAACTATTAGATCAAGCTTATCAATTTCACCAAGATCATCATCAAATTGATAAAAAATCACAAAAAAAAGTAAGTATCGGTTTAATGCGTTTTGCCCATATAGAAGATGTTATTTCACTTACAGAACAAATTTATGCACAAACGAAGTTACCTAATGATACCGCTTTTCATATCGTGGTCTATCATGCTCGGCAACTGCTGTTATTACGTAGTCAATTAGAAGAAAAGCTCGATAGAATTTTAAATCGCAGTGATGAACAAGCACTATTTAGCCAACCCGAAATTTTCCAGGCTATAAAAAGTAGCAAGAAAGAAAACCATATCTTTATTGTGATAGGCACGCCAGTCACCGAAGTTGGGCGCGATCACGATTATGATTGGGCAATTGTAGAACCATCATCCATGCGATCTATTATTCAGTTAGTTGGACGGGTATGGCGTCACCGACCACAAAAAATTGCACAAAAGGCCAATGTGGCCATATTAGGATCGAATTTAAAAGCAATTGAATCTAAATATCGTACGGATCAAGCCTGTTTTACTAAACCAGGTTTTGAAGAAAAGCCATTATTCTTGCTGAAAACCCATAAAACAAATGAACTAATTCCTGGGCATCAGTTAGTAAATATTGATGCGGTTCCACGTATTCAGTCTTGCCCAGAAGATGGGCTGACTCTTGCCGAACTAGAACATAAGGTCATGGCAGATCTGTTTGCGATTAATGCCCGTAAAAGTAATTATGTGACCAGCTATTGGCAACAAGGCTTAGCCCATCACCATTGTGTGCATTTACAGGCGATTTCGCCATTTAGAGGGAATGATAAGACACAAGATGAATATATTTGCCAACTTGACGATGATGGAAATTACCAATTTAGCTATGCAGATATCGCATGGCAAACACCAGATGACTGCTGTAAAGATACCCAAAATAGTATAATTGAATATAAAAACTGGTCACTTGCTAATCCTAGCATCCAACCTTGGCTAATTAATAGTGTCGAGCAAGCCATAGCAAAAATAGCCGAATATTTCCCAAATAAAACGCCATATCGATTAGCGAATGAATTTTGTAGCGTAAGCTTATATCGTAATTGTAGTTGGTATTTTCATCCTTGCTTTGGATTTTATAAAAAGCAAGAATAAAAGAATCTTGTTTTTATACTGAAACACATAGTTACCTGAAACTTTTTGACAAAATATTGTCAGGTGAATAATGGTTGCTAGTAAAAGTGAGGTAATTCTTTTATACTTGGTGACGCTGCTGTATAAGCAGTTTAGAAATATTAAATTTTTTCAAATATTGATTATACATTCTACATTCACCGCCGAATAGGCGGTTTTCATTCTTAATCGTTAATTTATAGTGTTTTTTATTTTCCCTATTAAATTTTATATTTAATAAATATTTTGCTTTTTTATATAGATATATTACAAAAATGTAATTTAATTTACATGACGGCGTACAACAAAATTGTAACGTTAAATACGGGTAACCCCGTATGTGTCTGCATCTTGTGTTTAAAATTTTAACAATCATAAATAATAAAAAATTATATAATTATTAAAATTGTTTATATTGCTGTGTAAATGGTTTGGAAATATTAATTTTTTTTGAATGTCGATTTATATATTTACTGAATAATTTTTTTTATTATTAATCATATAATTATTATATTTGTGTGATTTTGTATTCCCTATTATATTTTTTTATTTTTTAAATTTCTTGACTTGATTTTTATACATAGTTATATTACGTAAATGTAATGTTAAGTTACATAACAACGTACTACAAAATTATAGTATTAAATACAAAAAAACCCCGGATGTTGCAGCATCTGAGGTTTAGAATTTTATCAACCGTGCATAATTAGGAGGACAAAATTATGCTTAAGAATAAAATGTTAAAAATTCAATGTCAAATTTCAATTGAAAATATTCAGTTATCTCACTTAAAAAAGTTAGATATTAATACTTCAGCAGCTAATGATGAAGTAAATATCGAATTCTCTCGTCAGTTTAAATATTATTCAATTCAAGATCTAATGAAAGTTCTGAATATTTCGACGACTAAAGAAGTTGAATACTTAATTAAGAAATTGGGACTTGAACAATCTCAGTATCGATATTTTAATTCTCATAACGAATGGATTTATAACCGTGATGCATTAAATATATTAAATTTATATCTAAAATATAAAGTAGCATAATATTAAATAAAAGGCTTATATCATTGTATATAAGCCTTTTTGGGCTTTTAAATTATGAGAAACATAAGGAGGAGGGGCAATGAATAATATTTCTTGGCAAGATATAAGAAAAGTAATTTTAGATTTTCTGCAACAGCGACTTGCCAATAATAGTAGCTATAAAAGTGAAACCGCTAAGCTAGAAAAAGCAAAAGAAGCAGGCGATCAGGTCGCAGTGAATGAAGCTCAGCAAAAGTTAGCTGAACTTGCTAAAAGGTTTGATTTTGAAACGTGGATGGAAGATGCGGCTATTCGTCGTATTTCATGGCTTCTTATCGCAACGCATCTCTCCAAGGGAATTCACCCTAGCTCTAAGGCTTGTAATGCTAATTATAATACTCAGGTAAAACCTAATACTTTAGGTAATTTTGTATCATCTTCTACAGTAAATGTCCTGCCTTTTGATGCAACAGGTAGCGCTGCATCCTTAGATATATTTGGATTACTAAATCAAACTGTTAAAAATGATATAACAATTTTACAGCTTATTATTAATAATCACCCTGCTGTTCAAGAAGCTTTATCTGATGATAAAAATAAATCTGCTCTTTATTTGGAAAATTTTCAGCAGTTACTTAGAGATAATTGGAGTGATGCGCAGGCTTCGGAACTTAATAAGCAATTTTTCTGGCCGAATAGTGAAGAAACTTATTTGTCACAGCATGAAAATAATTATCGCTTACTGATTCCACTGCATCCTAGTGCTTTGTGCCATTTAGTTTATAAAAAGGTACAAACACGATTTTCGGAAGAAAATAAAAATGCACGAGAACTGCGCCGAAAAAAGGATGTTGAGCATCAACCTTATTTTTCTTTTCACGAGCTGGCTGTTGTTAGGCTTGGTGGCAGTAATGCTCAAAATGCAAGCCAACTTATTGGTAGTCAAATGGGGCGTAATTTTTTATTGCCTTCCATACCTCCTAAATTCAAAAACTCGCCATTTCCAATGGTAGGCAAACAACAAGAAACTATTTTCAATCATACATTGCAATATTTCTGCCGATTTGGTTTTAAATTACTGTTTGATATGGTTGAAGCACCAAAAAATATTGTAGAAGAACGAGATGATCGTAAAGATGCGTTTGCGGTGATTTTATCATTACTACTTAAGTTTGCTCGCCATATTCAAACTACTCAACCAGCAGGTTGGAGTCGTGATTATTCACTTAATTTTAATGAAAAACTTTGGCTTGATCCACAGCGAGCCCAATTAGAGAATGAAGAGGATTTTAAAAACCAGTATGAACAAGGTGATTGGCAGCAAAGTTTAGAAAAAAGTTTTGCAAATTGGGTTCAAAATGCTTTAAAAGAAAAATTTAAAAATATTAAACAGCAATTTGCCGATCCTGAATTTAGTGAATGGCGCCGTGAATTTAGTGCAGCGGTAAAAGCAAGTCAACGTAAACGGGAGGGGATTTTCTAATGGCATCATTACGTTATTATTTATTATTTGATCATGTCAAAATCCATAATGCCAATGCAATTTCTAGCCCATTAACGTATGGATTCCCTGCTATTTCGGGGTTTTTGGGTGCTATTCATGCTTTAAGTCGTAAAATTGAATCAGAAAATCCTATTTACTTAGATGGCGTGTTAATTGCATGTCATGAATGTGATGTACAAGTTTATCGACCAAACAACTATGCGGATTATACTTTTCGATTAACACGCAATCCACTAGCTAAAAATGGTAGTACTCGTTCAATTATTGAAGAAGGGCGAGTTCATCTAGATGTTTCATTGCTTGTTGAGGTAAAAATTGAAGATCGTGAAACATTAGATGATGCAGATGAGCAGCAAGTATTCATCCAACAGATGAAACAAAAACTTTACCAGCAACGTGTTGCTGGTGGGCAGGTTGTCGATATTGAATCAGTCGCGCTATATTCTGCATCAGAATCAAATAAACACTTAATCAATGCACTATTACCCGCATTTGTTTTGGTTGAGGCACCACAAGATTTACAAGATATCACTGCGAAATTACAGCAACAAGATCCTAATGCTACAGCGCTTGATGCCTTGATTGAAACTGCAATGTTACATCATCATCCTCAAGAAAAAGATCATTGGCAAACTACATCAGTTAAACAAGGGCGCGGTTGGCTTGTGCCTTTACATTTGGGCTATCAAGCTATTTCGCCACTATTTTCAGCCGGTAAGGTTGAACATGCGCGCAGTAATGAGCATGCCACGCAATTTGTGGAGTGTATTTATGGGCTTGGTAAATGGGTCTTTCCTTTACGCTTGAAAGAGAATTTATCACAGGCTTTTTGGCGTTATAAATGCAGTGAGTTGCAATCTAATGATGCAGAAATTTATGTTATTAATCAAGAAACCAATTAAGTAAATTTAGAAAATTATAGAATAAGGAATACATTATGAGTAAAGATAAAATCACCACCGCCAGCGTACTTGCTTTTGAACGTAGTTTTGATATTTCTGATGCGATTTTTGCACAGCAAGATAATAGGGATTCCAATAAATTATCTCCTGTTACAGTCACTGAAAAATCAGTGCGAGGCACTATTTCAAATCGTCTTAAAAATGCAGTTGCAAACGATCCAACCAAATTAGATGCTGAAATACAAAAGCCAAATTTACAAACAGTTGATGTTGCTGCGTTAGATGCCGATAAAGATACTTTGGTCGTGACATGGAGCTGTAAAGTGTTGCCATTTTTAGGTAAACCTTCCGTGTGTAATGATATCGAATATCAAAAAGAACTAGAAAAAACAACGCAGGATTATATTCAAACGCAAGGAATGCTTAACTTGGCTAAGCGTTATGCCATTAATATCTTAAATGGTCGTTGGTTATGGCGTAATCGTATGACCGCGGAGCACATTAGCCTTTCAGTTACTCGAAAAAATGATAAAAAACCATTCATTGAAGTCAGCGATGTTAAACAATACCAGCTTAATGTATTTGATTATGATGATAAATCGGTAAATGATCTTGCTAAACTGATTGAAGCTGGATTATCCGGTAAAGAGTTTGTGATTTTTAACGTTGAAGCCAAACTGAAAATGGGCTTAGGTCAAGAAGTCTATCCATCACAAGAATTAATCCTAGATACTGGCAAAACTAAAAGTAAAGTATTGTATGAGAAGAACCAACAAGCCGCCATGCATTCACAAAAAGTCAGTAATGCTATCCGAACTATCGATACTTGGTATGAAGATAATGCACAATTTCCAATAGCGATAGAACCGTATGGCTCAGTCACTTCAATGGGGCATGCTTTCCGCCAACCAAAACAGAAATCAGACTTTTATACCCTATTTGATAATTGGGTTTTAAAAGGCGAAAAACCAGCGCTTGATCAGCAACATTATGTGATTGCGGTATTAATTCGTGGTGGTGTATTTGGGGCCAGCGGTAAGGAGTAAATAAGATGCACTCACACTATTTAGAGTTGCGAGCCATTTCGCAAATTGAGATAACCGAAGTGGATGTAATGAATCAAGTGATGCAATCATTACACCAAATTTTGGTCAATCACCAAGGCAATATCGCAATTAGCTTTCCTTGTTACAGAGTGCACCAAACATTAGGCGGAGTGATTCGCCTATTGGGCACCGAGCAGGAGTTGCAAAACCTTAAAGCAGATATACAGCAAAAATCATCAATTCGTGATTATGCCTTACCGATGCCTATCAAAACCGTACCGACGACGATAAAAGGCTATTTACGTTTTAGCCGTGTTAATCCGAAAGGTCAAAGTGCATTAAAGCGTGCCGAAAAACGATTAACAGCACAAGGAAAATGGACACCTGAAGTAAAAAATAAAATGATTGAAAAGTGGGGAAGCGTTCATTTGCAATATCCACACTTTCATTTGCATAGTAAAAGTACAGGGCAAAAATTTATTTTGTGGATAAAGCAAGAAAAATGCCTAGAGCCAGTACAAGGCAAATTTAATAGCTATGGACTAAGCCAAACCGCAACGGTTCCTGATTTTTAAATTTCTAACCCTTTTTTTGAGGATGATTTTAACATATTGATTATTATTGATATTAGAATAGAGACAAAAAAAGGGTAAAAATTGGGTAAAGTGCAATATGCTCTTTTGTAATAAGGAACTATTGAGATAAAATTCTACTTCAATGCCGTATAGGCAGTTTAGAAAAAGTATTTCAGCAAAAAAAACGTCTTCGTCAACTTCAATGCCGTATAGGCAGTTTAGAAATAAGTGCAATAAATATATAGATGCTGGTCAAGCTTCAATGCCGTATAGGCAGTTTAAAAAACGCTCATATTTAAATCGTGTCATTATTGTAACTTCAATATTTCAATTAAAGCGTGTATCTCTTTTTTCGGCTTTCTTAAGCTTGAAACGGTATAGAATCCTGAATATTTTTTACAAAAAATATCACCTAAAAAGTGAACCGTTCAACTTTAACCAAACGTTTAATTCCATAACCGATGGTTTTATCAGGTTCTCACGGGTTAAGGGGGATAGATAGCTTTCATTGAGTTTGCTTTAGCACGTTATAGATGGTCAAATGACTGACCATAAAACGTTTAGCTAAATCAGTGACGGTTAGTTTTCTTTATGATATCGCGCCATACCTCTTGTCTGTGATATGGCATTATTTTGGTTTTTTATCGATATTTATGACCGTATTTTTTCTAATTACTGTAAATAATGTGAGTAATTACTACACATTATTAGCATAACAGCATTACTATTCAGCCCCAACTTGCGAAGTCATTTTTATCTCTCGATTATCGGTAATTTCTAAATTCGATAGCACCACTAATTGAGGAAAGTTAGGTCTTAAAAATTGCGATAACATCGGTCTTAATGCATGATTAACTAATAATACCGGTGGAGCGCCGATGGCATCTTGTTGATTAATGGCTTGTCTGATTTGTTCAATAATGTGTTCGGCAAGTCCCGGTTCAAAATTGCTGGTATTTTGCAGCGCTTGTAATAACAAACGTTCTAAATTGATATTTAATCCTATGACATTAATTGGGTCAGAGCCTGGGAACCATTGTTGTGTAATAACTCTACCTAAAGCTATTCTTACCATACTAAGTAGCTGATAAGCATCATTTTGAGTTGGCGCATGTTCACAGATTGTTTCAATAATAGTTCGCATATCTCGAATTGACACTTTTTCGGCGATTAAATTTTGCAGTATTTTATGAAAGGTGGTTAATGTCACAACGCCTGGAATAAAGTCTTCTACTAATTTTGGAATATCCTGTTTTATTCTATCGAGTAGTTCTTGGGTTTCTAAGCGTCCTAATAAGTCACTAGCAAATTGTTGTAATAAATGGTTGAAGTGTGTTGCGATCATAGTACTGGTATCCACAACAGTATAACCTAATATTTGTGCATTTTCTTTATCACTTGCATCTATCCATACCGCTGGTAACCCAAAGGCGGGCTCAGTTGTTGGTGTGCCTTCAATCGTTTCGATGACATTGCCGGGATTAATGGCTAGCCATTTATTATTCACAATTTCACCTTTGCCAATTTCCCCGCCTTTGATAAATATTTTATATTGATAAGGTGCTAACGAAAGATTGTCTCTTATATGCACCTGTGGGGGTAAAAAACCCAGTGTTTGCGCAAATTTTTTGCGTAAACTACGAATTCGCCCTAACAACTCTCCATTTTGAGTTTGATCAACCATTGGTATTAATCCATAACCCACTTCCATGGCTAATATATCTTCAATATTGACATCAGACCATGTCGCTTCAATATTGGCCGGCGTGGTTGCTTGCACATTAGCTTGTTTAGGTGCGGCTGTCTGTTCTGTTTTTTTCTGTTTAGTTAGCCACCAAGAGATAATGGATAAGATAGCAGTAAAGAGTAAAAAAACTAAATTTGGCATGCCCGGAATTAGCCCAAGTAAACCAATTACAACAGCGGTTAAAATTAATACTTGCGGATTGTTAAAAAGCTGGGTAATCATTTGATTACTAATGTTATCTTGCGATGTAACTCGCGTAACAATAACCCCTGCTGCTGTTGAAATAATTAGGGACGGTATTTGTGCAACCAAGCCATCACCAATGGTCAGTAACACATAGGTTTTACTTGCATCAGATAGCGCCATATCATGTTGCACAACCCCAACGAGCAAGCCGCCAATAATGGTAATGGCCATTATTAATAATCCGGCAATTGCATCACCACGTACAAATTTACTGGCACCATCCATCGAACCATAAAAATCTGCTTCTTGGGATACTTCGGCTCGACGTGCTTTGGCTTCATCTTCACCAATTAAGCCGGCATTGAGATCGGCGTCAATGGCCATTTGTTTGCCTGGCATGCCGTCTAATGCAAAGCGTGCACCCACTTCAGCTATTCTACCTGCCCCTTTGGTGATAACCATAAAGTTGATGATAACCAAAATGATAAATACGACAATACCAATAGCAAAATTACCGCCTACTAAAAAGTGTCCAAAAGCTTCAATCACCCGTCCAGCCGCAGCGCTGCCGGTGTGACCTTTTAGTAAAACGACTCGTGTTGAGGCAACGTTTAATGATAATCTTAATAACGTTGCAAATAATAAAACGGTCGGAAATGCTGCAAAATCGAGCACTCGTTTAGTGAATAAAGCCACTATCAGGATAATAATTGATAAAGCAATATTAAACGTAAAAAACAGATCCAAAATAAAGGCAGGAAGTGGTAATACCATCATTGAAAGAATCAATAAGATTAGCATTGGACCTGCCAATATCTGATAATGGCCATTTTTTAACGTATTAAGCGATAATAATGTAAGTAGTTTAGATTTAATCATAAGATGAGTAATTGCCTTTATTTATTTACGGATAATGACTCAGGAATGGGTAAATTATCGGGTGCGATTGGTTTATTGCCACCATATTTATGCCAATGTTTTAATTGATATACCCAAGCTAAAATTTGTGCAACTGCGGTATATAATTCTGTTGGAATCGTTTCACCTATTTCACCATGGCGGTATAACGCTCTAGCTAAAGGTGGTGCTTCTAATAGCGGTATATTATATTCAGTGGCAATTTCTCTAATGCGTAGCGCAATGTTATCTGTTCCTTTTGCCAGTAATTTTGGTGCAATCATGGTTTTTTCATCATATTGTAAAGCAACCGCATAATGGGTTGGATTGGTCACAATGACATTGGCTTTTGGCACATCTTTCATCATTCGACGTCTGGCAATCGCTTGTTGCATTTGGCGAATACGCCCTTTAATTTGCGGGTTTCCTTCTTGTTCTTTAAATTCATCTTTAATTTCTTGTTTTGACATTTTCAATTTTTTCAAATTGCTCCATATTTGATAAAAAATATCAAAACCAACCATGGGTATTAACGATATAACGCTTAACATTCCACAAAAAATCACTAACTGTATGGCTTTAGCTAATGCATTATTTAAATACATATGGGGTAACGCAAGCAGGTCAGAAAAATGGTGCATTAAAAACCACGCTGATGCGATAGAAATTAAAATAACTTTAAGTAGACTTTTTAGTAATTCAGAAAAGATTTTAGTACTAAATAATCTGCCAAAACCAGCGATAGGATTTAATTTATTAAAGTTGGGTTTAATTGATTGCAGACTAAATAGTAGTCCTCCCACACAAAGTGGTGCAAATATGGCAACAATAACTAAACCAAAAAAGATTGGCACAATTGACCAAAAGCCATGGGTTAACAAGTTAATTAAATTAAAGACGATCAATTTATCATCGCTTGTTTTATTCGAAAACATCATTGCTGATTTTATGATGGTGATTAACTGGTTAACTAAATGTGACCCCATTAATCCAAACAAAGAGATGCCTATTAATAAGATTATCAACGAAGTTAACTCGCGAGATCGAGGGATCTGTCCCTTTTCTCTAGCCTTTTTTATTTTGCTATCGGTGGGATGTTCGCTTTTATCTAGATCATTATCGTCAGCCATGAGGAATCAAATAAAACTTCATCGTTTAATTAGAGTTTACACGCCTAACAGTATGACCTAATTACTCACAAATTATTGGCTTAATAAGAGGGCATTTTTGGCGGTATTTATCGCCTTTACCATCAACAAATATTAATTCTCCGTTAAACTTTGGCTCGTTTTGATGAGATTACATCGGCTTGTTGGTAGCCATTATTGGTATAAACAACTGGACTGTTTATGCCTTTAAGATAGTTAATTGATTGCTGGGTAATATTCATGCGATTTTGGATGATTAATCCATTATCACGATTTATATTAGCTAATAATTTTGTTGTGTCTGTGATAGATAGCCAATGCGCTGCAATGGTTGGATTGTCGTTATAGGGGGGATGAATACCTAATTGTTTACTTAATGTTACGCGTTTTTCATCCAGTAACTTTAATTGAATCAATAACTGGCTTTTTTTATTAATAATTTCATTTAACTGATTTGTTGAACTATTATCAATTAATATTTGTTGTTCTGTTTGTAGAATTCCTGAGAGTGTTTGTAACATTTCGGTTATTTGGTTTAGGATGTCATCGAGCTCTAACATTTATATATCCCTGTAATTCTGACTTATTCTAAATATGTTGCAGTAATTGATTAATTAATTTGTCTGCAATTTTATGGGTATCAATAACTAATGTGCCGTTGGTAATGGCTTGTTTTATTTTTTCAATTTTTTCTATATCAATATCTTTATCGGTTGAATGCAACAGATTCATTGAGTTTTGAGTGATACTCACGGTAGTGCTTGCATTAGTACTGTTTTGGGTTGGTACAGATGCTGTTTGATTTTTTTGTTGTTCATTCACTACATCACGGTTAAGTAGTCCTGATATGCTTGTCACGGATTTTGTTGCATCGATACTCATAAAATACCTTTAATCAAATTGACGATTTAAGTGATTTGTTTAGTTTTATTATCGGCAATAATAAAAAAATCATTAATATTATTTGTTGAAAATAATAACCCCTTGGTGAGTCAATGTTCCTTCAACAATATTGTTAGAATTTAGTTTAACTCTAATGTTATCATTTAATACACCATTGCTAAGAGTCTTGCCATTCGTTTCTATTTGATAACCTTCACCATTAATTATCACTTTGGTTATTTGTCCTGCTTTTATCAGCCAATTTTTTTGAAGCATTGTGGTTTTGATTGACTCATCAAGATTAATATTGCGTAAAGCTATATGATTAAGTACGTCAGCTTCATTTAAAATGACAGCGGAAGGTAGCTTATCTAACCAACCTGATTGTATACGTATGTGATCTTTGTTGATGATAGTACCAGCGCTTATTGCTTGCTTAGCTACAATATAGTTCCCCATCACAGCCACATTAATCTGGATAAATTTTTTCTGATTATCACATTGAGCACAAATGGTCATGTTGCCCCACTGTTTTTTTTTATTTAATAACGAAAGTATAGGCGTATCGCAACTTAATTGTGGTTTGGCGGTCAGGTAAGTAATCGAAATATCATCTACTTTATGGCTAAATTGCTGAGAGATTAAATTGTAAATCTGCTTATCAAAAGAACTTGCCACAACAGGATATCCGCTAAATAGTATAAAAATAGCGAGTATTAATTTTGCGATTTTAATCATGTTTATCTGTTTCAAATTATGCATAAACTGATTGTACTTTATGATTGCATAAAACAAATCTTGAAATAAGGGCTATTTTTATCGTTATTTACTCAATGACTTTTTTTTTATTCGCTTAAAATCCTCACTATCAAAAAAAGTGAGATGATTTTATGTTTGATAAATTGGATACATGGGTTAATTTTCACCAGCAAGCATTAAATATACGAGAAATGCGACAAAATATATTAGCCGCAAATATTGCAAACAGCGATACGCCTAACTATCAGGCGCGAGATATTGATTTTAATGCTGAGTTAAGTAAGGCGCTTAATAAGCACAGTAACATTAATCACGTTGGACTTAATATTACCTCAGATCATCATATTCAGGTAAAAGCGCCTGTCACACTTAATCAAAATGTACTTTATCGTATTCCGTATCAGGCATCAGCTGATGGTAATACGGTAGAAATGGATCAAGAGCGTACAGCCTTTATTGACAATAGCATTCATTACCAAAGTAATTTAACGTTTTTAGGTGAGCAATTTAAAAATGTTATGTCGGTATTACAGCAAGGATAATAAAGATGAGTTTTTCAATTTTTGCAATTTCAGGGTCAGCATTAATGGCGCAAACCCAACGCATGAATGTCAGTGCCAGTAATTTAGCTAATGCAGATAGCGTAACAAGTACCTCTGGAGAAGCTTATCGAGCCAAGCAAGTTATTTTTCAAGTGGATGATAATGGTCAAACCAATTCAATTGCGGGCGTTAAAGTGTCGCAAGTGATTGAAGATCCCACGCCAATGAATTTGGTTTATCAACCCCATCATCCGTTGGCTGATGCTAAAGGCTACATTCAAAAACCGAATGTTGATGTGGTTGCCGAAATGGTCAATACGATTTCAGCTTCACGTAGTTATCAGGCGAATGTCGAAGTGATTAATACGGCAAAAAGTTTAATGCTAAAAACACTGACATTAGGCCAGTAATAAGGAGAAGCTTATGGGAGTGAGTAATGTTGCTGTTTCAGCATCAGGGGTAAAAAATCCGCAAACGATTCAAAAAAATTCATCAGATGGTAATTCAAGTAGGGAGCTGCAAGATAATTTTTTAACACTACTTATTGCTCAGATGAAAAACCAAGATCCGACCAATCCAATGGATAATAGTCAGTTAACATCACAACTGGCACAAATTAATACCTTAGCTGGTATCGAAAGACTAAATACGACATTGGGAATGGTTTCAGGTCAGATCGATGACAGCTTATCGGTTAATGCGAGCAACATGATCGGCAAGGGTGTCATGGTACCTGGCGATAAAATTTTAGTAGCTACCTCTGAACTAGAAAGCTCAGATGCAGGTAAAGAAACGGTTACTACTCCATTTGGCTTTGAGTTAGTGCGAGATGCCGATTCAGTGATTATCACCATTCAAGATGCAAATGGTAATGTGGTGCGAGAAGTTGATTTGGGCGCAATCCCTGCTGGCGTAAGTTCCTTTACTTGGGATGGTGTGCTAAATGATGGGACAATTGCGCCTGATGGCAGTTATACCTTTTCAGTCAATGCAAGTTCAGATGGGCAAAAAGTATCATCCACATCATTAGCCTATTCAGTGGTCTATGGTGTTATCAATAGTAAAGTTAATAATAAAGTATTACTCGATTTAGGAATACTTGGTTCAATTGGTATTGACGAAGTACGTCAAATTCTTTAAAGAGGATAAAATTCAGATGGGATTTTCTCAAGCAGTGAGTGGCATGAATGCTGCATCAAAGCAGTTAGATGTGATCGGTAATAATATTGCCAACTCAGCAACGGTGGGTTTTAAAAGCGCCAGCATTTCATTTGCCGATATCTATGCCGGTTCAAAAGTCGGTATGGGGGTAAAAGTAGCTGCGGTTATGCAAAATTTTAATGATGGAACCGCCACAACCACTAACAACAGTCTAGATGTGGCTATCTCAGGTAATGGATTTTTTCGTTTAGTGGATAGTAATGGACAAGCTTACTATACTCGTAACGGACAATTTCAATTAGATGCTGAGCGAAATATTATTTCTGCTGATGGTCTTTACCTGACTGGCTATCTTGCAACTGGTACGCCGCCTCAAGTGCAGCAAGGTGCAGCACCTGGTCCATTAAAAATTTCGCAAGAAATGTTAAATGCATCAGCAACAACCAAGGCTTCTTTGCAAACAAACTTAAATGCCAATAGTAAAGTTCCTGCTAAACAACCGGTCAATGCCCTTGATGCCGATACATTTAATTATTCTACAACCATTACCACCTATGACTCGCTTGGTAATCAAAGGAATGTTCAACTCTTTTATGTTAAAACTGGCGATAACCAATGGGATGTTCATTATCTTGATAGTAGTGATCCTAATGGAAGTTTACAAAAAGTGGGACAAATGGAATTTGACTCTTCCGGTAAATTAATTAGTGATCCTGAAATGACCATTAATATTAATGGGTTAAATGGATCTGCCGACAATACTTTTACTTTATCATTAGCCAATAGTTCTCAGCAAAACATGGGTAAAGAAGTAGGTAGTATCAAAACGCCAATTATTAATGGTTATGCACCAGGTAATTTAGTAGGTTATAGCATTAATGATGATGGTTCTATTTATGGCGTTTATTCTAACCAACAAACGATGTTATTAGGTCAAATTGCCATGGCTGATTTTGCTAATGTTAACGGTCTAGAATCAGCAGGGAATAATAATTGGCGTTCGACAATTAAGTCTGGCACAGAAGTATTGGGTGTAGCAAATTCTGGTACATTTGGCGCATTAGCCAGTGGCGCACTTGAATCTTCAAATGTTGATATGAGTCAAGAGTTAGTGAATATGATAGTTGCTCAGCGCAATTACCAATCTAATTCACAAACCATTAAAACCCAGGACCAAATTTTAAATACATTAGTTAATTTGCGCTAATTTAAAGGTTATTTATGGATCGTGTTATTTATACAGCAATGTCAGCAGCTAGCCAGACACTAAATCGGCAGTCAGTGACAAGTAATAACCTAGCTAATGTATCTACAGTGGGGTTTCGTGCACAGTTAACGGCAATGAAAGCAGTTCCTGTTGTGGGCAATGATATACCGACACGGACTATGGTAACAGCAACAACGCCCACGTTTGACTCAACGATGGGTGCATTTAATTATACGGGTAGAAATTTAGATGTTGCTTTGACCGAAGATCACTGGTTGGCGGTGCAATTAGCTGATGGTAGCGAAGCTTATACACGTAATGGTGCTATTGATATTGACGAAAATGGTACGCTTAATATACAAGGCTATCCATTAATTGGTGATAGTGGCGTTTTAACTGTGCCCCAACGATCTCAAATCACTATTAGCAGCGATGGAACACTTTCTGCATTGGGTGCCGGCAATAAACCAACCACCATTGCCCAAGTGGGTAAAATAAAAAAAGTACATCTTGAGCGAAACGAGATTGTCCGTGGTGATAGTGGTTTTTTTCAACTAACTGACCAAGTACGTAATGAACGTGGTGCAGTTATGCCAGATAATCCAAAAGCTAAACTTATGTCCGGTGTGTTAGAAGGAAGTAATGTTAATCCTGTTACTGCTATGGTGGATTTAATTAGCCATGCTCGCCAGTTTGAAATGCAGATGAAAGAAATTATAACCGCAGATGAAAATGCACAAAAAGCGAACCAAATTTTGTCGCTGACTTAAATTTATCAATATATTAAGTAGGAATAACTATGATTAAATCATTATGGATTGCCAAAACGGGCTTAACGGCGCAACAAATGAACATGGATATTATTTCAAATAATTTAGCGAATGTGAGTACCAGTGGGTTTAAAAGACAAAGAGCTGTATTTGAAGATTTATTGTATCAAACAGTTCGCCAACCCGGCGCGCAGTCTTCTGAGCAAACCACATTACCGTCAGGTTTACAGATTGGTACTGGTGTTCGTCCGGTTGCGACAGAACGTATTCATAGCCAAGGCAATTTAGAGGCAACAGATAACAGTAGTGATATTGCTATTAACGGACAAGGTTTTTTCCAAGTTTTATTGCCCGATGGCACACAAGCTTATACTCGTAGTGGCGCTTTTCAAGTTAATCAAAATGGGCAATTGGTGACTGCGGCGGGATATGAAATTCAACCAGCCATTACTATTCCATCCAACGCAATCAAAATGACTGTCGCACGTGATGGTGTAGTGAATGTGACATTAGCGAATCAATCAACACAAGTTCAAGTTGGTCAACTTACTTTACATACTTTCATTAATGATGCAGGTCTTGAAAGCGTGGGCGAAAACCTTTATTTAGAAACCGAAAGTTCAGGTTCTCCGACCGAAAATACCCCCGGATTAAATGGTGCAGGATTGCTATATCAAGGTTATACCGAAACGTCTAATGTCAATGTTGCTGAAGAGCTGGTAAATATGATTCAAGTACAACGCGCTTACGAAATTAATAGCAAGGCGATTTCAACATCCGATCAAATGCTACAACGTTTAAATCAGCTTTAACATTAACAATATGATAAGTCTATTGAGATATTTTTATATTCCAATTGCCTTCTTTTTGTTTAGTTGCTTATTTAGTTGCGCACAATTACCTAAGCAAGCTTTAGTTGAAGGCAAAACGAGCATTGTTCCGCAAATGCCCGCCATTGTAAATACCAGTGGCTCTATTTATCAAGCCGCTCAGCCAAGCAGTTTTGGGTATCAACCCATGTTTGAAGATCGCCGTCCGCGTAATATTGGTGATGTATTGACCATTGTTTTACAGGAAAACGTCAGTGCCAGCAAAAGCTCATCTGTGAATGCAGGGCGTAATGGCTCGGTTAATTTAGGTATAAAAAAGCTGCCTACGTTTCTCGATGGATTAGTTGGCAGAGGCAAAGCTGAAACGGATATTGCAGGTGGCAATGATTTTAAAGGGGCCGGTGGCGCTAATGCTAAAAACACGTTTAGTGGTACTATCACCGTCACCGTTCAAGATGTCATGATTAATGGTAATTTAAAGGTGATCGGTGAAAAACAGATTGCGATTAATCAAGGCACCGAATTTATCCGTTTTTCTGGCGTGGTAAACCCTAGAACAATAAGTGGTAATAACACCGTTATTTCAACACAGGTTGCTGATGCTCGTATTGAATATGTCGGTAATGGATATATTGACGAAGCACAAACAATGGGTTGGTTACAACGCCTATTTTTAAATCTTTCACCATTTTAATGAGCCTGATTATGATAAGAAAATTGCGCCTCTTTTTTGGCTTTATCTTTATGATGATATTGTTCATACCTAATGGACATGCTGAACGTATTCGTGATTTAGTGACTATTGAAGGTGTAAGAGACAATGCTTTAGTTGGTTATGGTATTGTTGTTGGGCTTGATGGCACAGGCGATCAAACCTCGCAAACACCTTTTACTATTCAAAGTATTACCAACATGTTATCCCAGCTAGGTATTACTGTACCGTCAGGCAGTAATATGCAATTAAAAAATGTTGCCGCGGTCATGGTAACTGCCAAATTACCTTCTTATTCGCGTGTTGGGCAACAACTTGATGTGGTTGTGTCTTCGCTTGGTAATGCAAAAAGCTTGCGTGGTGGCACATTGATCATGACCCCATTAAAAGGGGTCGATAATCAAGTGTATGCTATTGCTCAAGGTAACCTTTTTGTAGGAGGAGCGGGCGCAAGCAGTAAAGGAAGTAGTGTTAGTGTTAATCAAACAGCAGGTGCCACCATTCCAAATGGCGCAACGATTGAACGTCAGTTAGCTACTCGTTTAGATGAACAAGACATTATCCATTTGCATCTTAACCAATTTGACTTTACTCGAGCTTTAAAAATATCGGAAGCAATTAATAAATTACAAAAAAATAGTGCAGTTGCCTTAGATGGCACAACGGTTTCTCTAAAAATGCCAAAAGAAAGCCACACACGTGTACAATTTTTATCTAAAATACAAAATTTAGAAATAGGTCGCACGCCAATTTCTGCCAAAGTTGTTATCAATACGCGAACAGGTGTTGTTGTGATGAATCAAAAAGTGCAGCTAGATAATTGTGCTGTAGCGCATGGTAATTTATCTGTTGTGGTGAATAATAAATTAAAAGTCAGTCAACCCAATACACCATTAGCCGGTGGCACAACAGTGGTAACACCTGATACACAAGTAAGTATTGAGCAAGAAGGCGGGGCATTACATAATTTAGCCGCAGGCGCTGACTTAAAACGTGTTATTAAATCACTGAACTTATTAGGTGCAAACCCGACCGAATTAATGTCGATTCTTGAGGCACTAAAATCAGCGGGTTGTTTACATGCTACGCTTGAAACTATTTAAAGAATATTGCTTATGAATACTAAAATTGGTCAATCATTCAACCGTTTTGCCTATGATTTATCGGGTCTTAACCAACTAAAGCGTAGTGCAATAAATGGTTCATCTGAAGGTGTTAAACAAGTTGCTAAGCAATTTGAATCATTATTTATTAATATGATGATGCAATCAATGCGTAAAGCTGTACCTGAAAGTGGTTTATTTGGTCAGTCTGCTTCACAGCTATTTACTTCAATGTTTGATCAACAAATTGCACAGCAGGCAGCAGGTAAAGGGTTTGGATTAGCCCAGATGCTCACCAAACAGTTAACTAACAAGGTTTCACCATCAATTAATATTAACTCACAAGCTAATTCATCACAGGCTAATTCAAATAAAACTGAGCAAAATCTTCATTTAGCTCAGTCTTTATTTAGTAATGCACCCTCTAATTTATCGCCTCAAGCATGGGGGCAAATGCTTTACCAAAGTCATAAAGCAAATCAAACCAATCCAACTAATCAATTATCTTTAAATACACCAATAAAAGAGGGTAAAGACGATCATATCGTTAAATTTGTAAAAGATTGGTTAGAGCCAGCTAAGCAGGCAGCTAAACATTCAGGTATTGCTTATGAAGTGATTATTGCACAAGCTGCATTAGAAACAGGCTGGGGACAAAAACAGATCAAA
The DNA here is from genome assembly GCF_057063565.1 of Gilliamella sp. X-57. Taxonomy (NCBI): domain Bacteria; kingdom Pseudomonadati; phylum Pseudomonadota; class Gammaproteobacteria; order Orbales; family Orbaceae; genus Gilliamella; species Gilliamella sp. X-57. The sequence goes on from NZ_JBXSQI010000017.1 coordinate 68,620, forward strand.
ACCACTAATAATCAAGTAAGCCACAATTATTTTGGTATCAAAGCCAACGCGTCATGGCAAGGGGATTCTACTCGCTTAATCACACAAGAATGGGTTAATAATAAAATGACTAAAATTGAGGATAATTTTAGAGTCTATAATAGTAAACAACAAGCGTTAACCGACTATCTTAATTTATTAACCAAAAATCCACGTTATCGTGCTGTTGTTAACGCACCAGATGCCAGAACAGCTGCCAAAGAATTACAAGCAGCACATTATGCAACTGATCCAAATTATAGTGATAAACTTATACAGATCATCAATCGTATCGAACAAATTACCCAAAATAATCAACCAACAATGGTATCAGGGTTTAGGAAAATTGCGTTTAATTGATGTCTAGGATGACTAGGATGACTAGGCATTAAATACTGTAACTCCCCCTTAAAATAGTACAGCAAAAGAGTATAAAATTTTCTTGATTAACCCACAGAGGATTTACCATGAAAAAAATGACTGGACATCAAATTGTATCTATTTTGTAAATATCCCAAACTTAGTACACACTCACGTAGAAAATTATGCTGCTTGTTTTAGTGTTTTATACTCAATCGGTGTCATGTTATTTAACGCCTCATGAGGTCTTTCGGTATTATAAATCGTTAACCATTCTTCGGTTATTCTCCTTGCTTGCACTAAGTTGTTAAAAAGATATAAATCGAGTACTTCAGTACGATAGGTACGATTAAATCGTTCAATATACCCGTTTTGATATGGGCTACCGGGCTGGATATAATCAATGGTTATATCATGTGATTTAGCCCAGTTTATAAAGGTTTTTCCTGTAAATTCTGGCCCATTATCGACTCGTATTTTTAATGGATACCCATGATATTCGGCCAGTTTATCTAAATAACGGATAATTCTCCTTGCCGGTAAGCTGACTGCAATATCAATGCCTAGCGCCTCACGATTAAAGTCATCGATGACATTGAATGTCCTAAAGCGACGTTGATTACGGCTACTATCACTCATAAAATCCATTGACCAGCATTCACCTGATTTATTCGGTACTGATAGTCTTTCCGGGCTTCGTGGAGGAATGCGTTGTTTACGCTTTACCCTCAGATTAAGCTTTAATTCACAATACACCCGATACATCCGTTTATGATTCCACTTATAGCCGAGCTTTCTGATACGATTAAAGCATTTAGGAAAGCCCCAGCGTAAATGCCGGTCTGTGATAGCATTCAACACCGAAACAATCACTGAATCATCCAGTAACTTAGGTTGATAATAGTAAGCACAACGGCTTAAGCCAACAA